>JALZWC010000195.1 GCA_023300255.1 Saprospiraceae bacterium
AAAGCCTCGTCGATGCTAGGCATCGCCTACGTTTTTCGCCTTGCCAGAGATAAAAATAGACTCGTTTAACTGTGTAATTTATTAATCCCTCATTCCTAAAAGACTTAAATATTGTAGAATTTGAACTGCCTTTATTTATTCTTGCTAGAGCTTATCAACTTATCTCGTACTTCCATTAGCACAAAGCCCAGTAAATTCATGCCTTCCCACTTCTCCTAAATTGTATTATTGAATACGTTTTTCTAATTTCTCTCCCAATAAGATAATGTCTTCCAAACGAGCAATAGCACTGATCCAAATATCTGGTATACCATCAAGGCCATAATATAGTCCTGCCAAACCACCTGCTATAGCAGCGGTTGTATCCGTATCATGGCCTAAATTAATAGCTGTGATAACTACTTCTTGATAAGTATGCTTTTGTAGGAAACACCAGATACTAGCTTCGATTGATTCCATAACGTAGCCACCTGATTTTAAATCCGCATAAGGAACATCTCGAATATCCGATTCTATTAACCGGATAAAAAGCTTAGACTCATTAGGGGAATAATCTATTGTTTTCCAAAAAGATAGAATCTCGGTCTGCATTAAAAAATAGCTTTCGATTTTGTCTGTTCCATTATATATATGTTCTGCTAATCGTAGATAAATTAAACAACACATAGCTGCTCGCATATGCTTGTGTGTCAATGCAGAGACATCCTGAATAATCCTAAATTGACGAGAAATATCCATGCCTTTAATATAAAATAATAAAGGCATAATTCGCATTAAAGAACCATTTCCATTGTCGTATTCATCCCCTAAATATTTTAATCTAGTTAGCTCCTCATACTCCTTATTTTGGAGGATGTTTTTCAGTACTGTAATTGCTTCAGAAGTAGTAATACCTATATCAAAAACATAGCCTCTAGCTGTCCAGAAATTGGCATCTCGCCATTTTACGAAATTAGCAGCAATATCGGCTAAATCATATCCTTCTATCAAGGACTCTGCCAAGCAAAAAGTAAGGGAGCTATCATCCGACCAAGTACCTGCTGGTACAGTATATCGTCCAAAACCTATCATTTCTTTTGCTGGATTCTTTTTCATTTGGTCTCTAGTGTTAAACTCAAATGGCACACCTAATGCGTCTCCTACTGCGATACCAATTAAGGCATCAATTATTTTATTGTTTTTTATCATACACTCGGATTTAAAAATCAATATTAATAGGCTTATTTAGAAACAGCCCTACTATTTAATAGTCTTCTAATCTCCCTCAAACTAGTCTCCTTAATCACTTCTCCATCGCGGTATACTATTTCTAAAAGACCTCCACTTTCTTCTTCTTTACTAACTTCTTCTTTCATATTGACCACTTCGTTTTTTGTACCGTCTAAGCGTAACAACCCTTTAGCAGAGATCTTAGTTCCATCATCTGTTTTTGGATTTTTAAAAATAGCTCGTCCTGTCCCATTGACTTCTCCATAAGTAGCTTTCATGGCAAATCCAAAAGTATCTCTTGTCACATATTGATACGTATAAGAACCAATACCAAATACTAAATTAGTACTAGCAAACCCTTTCGCTTCTAATTGTTTACAGATAGTTTCACAGCGATCCAAAGTGATGCTATCTCCATATATTAAACCAATGTGCGTGTCTAGTAATTTATACCCTTTCTCTGTTACAGTACCACCAAAGGTTTCCCACAAGCATTCAACTGCACCTTTATATGCTGGTGTACCTATTAAAGCTTCTTTATCGCCACAGATGATTTTCACAGGGTCACCGCTATCTGGTCGAATCACGACTTTACCATTTCTTGCTAAAATTTTATCTTTTAGCTGTGGTAAAAATTCAACAATCACTTTCCAAAAATCCCATGTATCAGATACAATGCTAACAACCCCATTTGGATACGTGTCTTCAATCAACCGAATGAACGTATTGATTTCATCATCTTCTGTGCCCATACACATCACGGAGTGTTCGGTAGCAGGTACACTTACCCCAATGATTTCTTCTTCACAATCCGTATTATAATATTGTTCTAAAAAATCAATTGCTGGGATGGTATCCGTTCCTTGGAAATTTAGTAAATGTCCAGCACCGCTCATCATAGCAGCTTCCAATCCTGCCATACCTCTGAAGCTGAAATCATGGGCTTGCAAAGGAACAAAATCAAGATCTCCACCTGTTAATGCCGCATATTTATTCAAGATTTTTCTGTACTGCAAACTCATTGTTGCACTAGTACATGGCATCCAGATAATACAAGACATAATAGTTTCTAGAAAGTTAGTCAGCCAAAAGAATTCCGACAAAGTATTTTTAATGGTGAACATCGGCATTCTAATGGGTACTTGCATGCCTTCTGGTACTGCTTTAATCTCTATTGGCAAATAACCTAAATCATGCAGCGCTCCTATATGTTCATAAGTAATAGCATCAGGCCCTAGATAAGCACTAATTCTACGTTTGTATTTTTGGACGGCGGCTATTTTTGATTGTCCAAAAAAATCGGTATCAAATGCTTCTTGCAAATATTTTTTAATAAAATATTGTAAACCAAAAAAGACTACTTTATCTATTCCTTCTATTCTACTTTTTCTGGGGGTCCAGTTAGAATATATTAATTCAGTTCCTTTAGGATATTGATTTTTATGATCTACTTTGTAGCCGTCTGTTAAATGTATGGTATTCATTTTTTTTGTTTTAAGGGGCCAAGAATTAAATAACCTACCAATTATGGCGCAGTAATTTTTTCTTGTAAAGAAGCTTCAAAATTAAGGCATAGCAGAGCTACGGCTTCATTTTTAAGTTTTT
>JALZWC010000196.1 GCA_023300255.1 Saprospiraceae bacterium
AAGAGTCCGTAGCCCTGCTATGCACTAGTTTTTTGGCTTCCTAAGACAGAAAAATGACTAACCCAACTTGTAACATTTATTATCTCCTCATTCCTAAGGTAAAAAGAAGCAGCCAAGAACCTGCATTTATTGTTTCGTCGTTCCAAAGGTAACAATGCATCTATCTTCATTTACCCTATGTGGGCAGCCGAAAACAGATGCGGGGACGTCAGCTTTTAAAGCTTCAAAAAAACTAAAAACTCAGTACAACACAACCCGTTGGAAAGTTTGATCAAATCCATTGTTTATACCAACAAAATAGACACCTGCTGTTAAAGTATTAGTATCTACCCTTACCCTTTGACTTCCTAAGCTATTTCTTATACTCTGCGTATACAAGACCCTACCAGTTAGATCAACAACATTGATTTGGCCAGTAAATAAAGTACTAGTTTGAAGCTCAACTTGGATGGGGCTACCTATAGCCGCAACAGTTGGATAGATGGATATATTATCTAAACCAGCAATTGTTTCTATAGCGGTTATGCCTGTTACTTCAAAGGATTCTGTTATAGAATAAGCGGCACAAGTATGAAATAAATTGTAAGGTCGAACTCGCCAAAAGTATCTCCGATTATTTGGTAATTCTGGTAATTTAATGGAAGTAGCTGTCGTTTCAAAATTACCTGGAGTACCAGGGAAAGAAGAGGTGATGCCTACTTGCACTACATAATGGGTGGCATTAGGTACGGGCTCCCAAGCTAATTCAATGGCGTTAGCAGGTACCGCTTCTCTCGCAATCGGATAGCTCAATTGAGGTACGTCGACAATAGGAGTATCCTCCATTGAGTTATCTAATAAATGGGATTGTTCTTCTTGCAAATAAGTACGCATCGCTGCTATCTGTTCCGGCGTAAATCTACCAGCACAATCATCGGATGCATAAGACATTATTAGAGAGGCATCAGAACGAAAAACAGCACCATTAGGATCAGTTTGTGGCGTTTCGCTTACTCCGCCTCTTGTGCAATTCCACCTGACACTTAGGTAATCAGGATTTGTATCACAAAAACCATCTGCTGCAACTTGGCAATTACTACCATCTACTTTTTCTACTAAAACTGTATCTATGATAAGCGTATCTCCCCATAAGACCTCTTTAAAAATGGTATAATTGGCCAATACATATTCAGGGGCAGGATCCTTATAATTAACAGGAATGCTACTGTCATGAGAAACACCACCTTCCCAGCCAAAAAAAGGATGTGGCAACGTAAATTGATGCCCTAACTCATGCGCCCACACATGATCCTTTCCATTGATAAAAGCTTTATTGACCGCAGAACTAGCCCAAGGTAAATTATATCCCCCATTCCCCGCTGCATCTTTCACGATATAACTATTGATCGTATTAGGCACGTCATATTCTCTCATAAACTGACCGCCTGCTAAAACAGTATCATGTTCGTTAAAAGCGGAGTTATCAATGTACTGAATACCTTCCTTAAGATAAAACTGAATATTGGCAGGGGCAAAATCTTCATTAAGCGTACAGAAAGCATCCAACACTTTTAGAATATCTGTATGAATTTCTCCTTCATCATTACCCACATTATGTACAGTCATCGGGATATACAATAAAGCAGAATCTTTGGCTAAGTTTTTTAAAGAGGTTTCACTTCTTTGCTGATACTGTTGCAGCCATTTTGATTTCACGTTGGGAGTACCACAGCTAGACGGCTGCTGAGCAAAAGCTATAACAGGTAGTAAGAGGCTAATGAAAATTGTTGGAAGGAATCTTATCATTGTATATAGTAGTAGTAAACAGGAATTAAAACAACCTTGTCGAAATTGACGGTCTTATTATTTCATCGTTACTAAGGTAAAAGAATTAGGAATAAAATAGGAAGGAATACTGCTAAAAATTGAGAAAAAAAAGATTCCTACACCCCAGAAGGGAAAGAGGGTGTAGGAAGACTAAACATACTATGAGAAAACTGTATGCAATATAAGCTCAAATATTAGTTATTTCAATAATTTGAAATAAATAATATGTATGATTTAGGAAGTGGTTGTCTTTGGGAAGAATACGGTCACCAAAAAGCTTCTAAAAAGAGAATGCGCTGTTTCCTTGGTAGAAACAGCGCATTCTGTGAAACAAAAATGATTTAGAAAAGAATAGCGTTTTTTGAAAAAATTATCCAAATCATAAAAGTAGTTGATACTTCTTACTTCTAAGAGACGAAGAACATCAAGTATAACTCGCTTTGTGTCTTCGTGTCTTTGTGGCAATGTCAACCAACTAGATAAACTTGTCTAATTTTTAACTACTTTTCTAGAAATAATACCTTTTTCAGAAGTACAACTGACAATATAGGTACCTGCTTGTAAATCTGGTAAGTTTATTTGGATTTGATTGGCTCCTTGGATCGTTTTCTCCGTTCTAGCATATACTTGTTGACCCAATAGATTCATTATTTCTACCGCTATCTCTTGAGAAGTTGCTGTATGGAAGTTAATAGTCAATTGATTACTAAATGGGTTAGGGTTAATAGTGAATTGTTCTAAATCAATAGCTAGATCATTGATACTAGTAGACAAAGTTCTTCGGCCATTTGAAAACCATACGCCTAATTGGGCACCAGGAGTCTGATTCACCAAAATACTCGCATCTCCATTTCCTCGTATTTTATTTTCTGCTAAGGGAACTTGCGCAATAACCCTAGTAGAGTTAGCAGTGGCATTAAAAATAATCCGGTCATCCATACGAGAGTAACTAGGGAAATTTAATTCTCCATTTGTCAAAATGGTATCTAATTTAGAAGTAGAAATATTGGCCCCTATTAAGTGAAAGCGATCATTATCGAGGTCCGAATCATTGAAATTTTCAATATAATCAAAGGCAATTACATCAGGGGAGTTTTTAGAAAAAGTAGGATTGCCAACACTATCATCTTCTGGTAAACCGGAGTATAGTTTTCTAATATTGTTTTCAATATCTTGTTCCCAGAAATTTGTATCATTTTCCCAAACTTTGATAAAACCTATATCCCAATAATTTAATTGATCGGTACCAAACCCACTATTAATGGTATTGAAAGCATCGTACATGATAGATTCACTTGTGAAATCAAATTCTAAGGCGTCGGCAAATTCTACTGCACCAGTACGAACTCCAGTAGTAAAAGTCGGATTATATAATTCAAATGTTTGCCATTCTTCTAAGCCAAAATCAAAGACGTAAATCAAATTATCTACTTCACTATCTGGAAGTAAATCATCTGTTACGGCAGCAATTCTATTACCATCTCTTGAGATAGCTACATTTCTCCAAATAGGAGTATCTTCAATAATATCCTCTTCTAAAGAACCTTCTGCCCAATCAATAGTAATTTGATACATTTTATGATCGGCTCCAATAAAAACTATTTTTCGACCATCATCCGTTACACTAGGTCGACTTTTAACGGCTACGCTCGAAGAGGGATCTACCAATACTTCTCCTGTTCCGTCGGCTATATATAAATGGCTATTATCTGCATCTGTATAAACAACAAAATCTTGTCCTATATTTTCCTCTACTTCCACTGGCACAGATTCTTGTGTAGGTACGGTCGTGTTTAAAATTGCCGATACAGCAGGACTCGGTAAACCCACCTCACTAAATGCAGCATCCGCAGCAGATACCGCCGCGCTATTAGCCCCAAATAAGTCACTGGCAGATCGTATGACGGCAATTCTTAAATCTCTAAATTGAGATTGGGCGGTAAGGTAAGTCGTTAGTGCTCTATAAAAAACCTTCTCCGTCATCAAGGCATTGGCATTAACGTCGTCACCAAGTATACTAGAAACCGTATATAAATAAAAGGCATGATTGATAATACCACTATTGATATGTACGCCCCCATTATCTTGTCGACCTCTGAATTGTTCAGAAACATTATCAGGTTGCCACCCAGGTGTATTTAAGCTAGTACCCCCATTGTGTGGATCTGCTAAACTTCTTAAAGCGCCGCTTCTGAAAGTATTTCGGTTAACGACATCTTCTCCAATTTCCCAATTATCTCTCTCAATCATTACGGCAAATATGTCTGCAAAAGCTTCATTCATAGCGCCTGACTCTCCTTGGTATTCTAGGTTAGCAGTATTTTGTACCACCCCGTGCGAAATTTCATGACCCGCAACATCCAAGGATCTTGCTAATTCTTTGAAACTTGATCCCCCATTTCCATAATAAATATACTGTCCATCCCAAAAAGCATTTTCCATACTACTTCCATCGTCTTCTGATACATTGATAAAAGAGATAATCGTTGCCCCTCTATCATTAATGGAATTTCTTCCGTGTGTATTTGCATAATAATCATAAGTTTGACTTGCATTAGATTGGGCGGAGACACCTAATTGACCTAAAGTAGAATTCCAATTATTACCAGTAGTAC
>JALZWC010000197.1 GCA_023300255.1 Saprospiraceae bacterium
AAACTAAGCATAGCTGGGCTACGGTTCTTTTTTCAGGACTTCTTAGAGGGAAAAAGGGCAGGTTAAAATGGCTAATTTATTCTTACTCTTTGCCTAACTTATTCCATACACATTCCTAATCAATTAATATTATCATATTTCTAATAATTGTATAGAGTAAAATACCATCTTTTTTAGGTAAAAAAATGTTTCTAAAAAGATGAAAGAATATTAACATATTTCTATATTCCGAATTCTAACAAAACATGACCGTTTATTTAGATAATGCAACATATAGTGTGCTTGGACAGATTTAAGAAATTCAAAGCTGTTGTATATTCCATTAAAATGACATAACTTACGGATTATTAGGGAGATATAGTTTAGAAATGACTAGAACATTATCCTGTTTTAAGTAGTCATCTTAAAAATTATAGCATATGATCCTAATAATTTTTAAACAACTTGGCAGACATTATTAAAGATTACATCAATGATTTAGTTTTTTCAGTAAAAATTAAATCAAGTGATTGATAGTTCATGTACATAAAAATAAAGGTCTATTGATCTTTTTGTCCAATTGTATATCCCATGAGTATTAATCCATTTTAGTGTAAGTTTCAGAACAATTTGGCGCTCCTACAACAACTTCTATACTACTCGTGCAATATCGTGTAGATATCACTAGTTATGCCCTTTTGTCTCTCGATCTTCTTTAATAACTTCTTTTCTGAAGTTAGTGCTTCACCGTAAGTCATACCTTTTTCAGAATTCGCCATTTTACGACAAAAAAAACTACCGCAATATTGAAACGTGGCAGTATAAAATGATGATTTAAAACACATCATAGTAGAAACTTCGCTCATATGTCGCATTTAAATTTTTCAAATATGAAAAATATATCTATTTTTGTGTTTCTAGCATAGATTTTGTAATATTATATATGTAATACAAAAGTGTGTTACAGTCAATTATTTATGAGCCATTCTGTGCACATTCCAGAATGGAAACTATTAAGATGGATCTCAAATTTGAGACTATTACACCAATTTTAGTTGTTGACAAAAACCGATTACCTCCACAAAGATGATTTGATTCTATTTCCGAAGAGTTAAATCCTTAATGGAATATAAGGTTGTTGTCCTTATTAATTAAATTTTTGCATCCATTACGTTAATAGGTAAAACTCAAGCATGGAAGTTACAACAACAAATTTATCCCCTCAGGCTCAGGCTGATTATCGCCTAGTTTTGAGTGCCATTGACGGCGACCAAAGAGCATACGCAAAATTAATGGACCGGTATCGCAATTCCATCTATCACATGATGTACAAGATGGTGAGCAATCGGGAAGATGCGGACGACTTGACACTTGAAGCCTTCGGAAAAGCTTTTAACAAACTACCAAGTTATACGCCACGCTATGCCTTTAGTACCTGGCTATTTAAAATAGCCATTAATAATTGTATTGATTACATCCGTAAAAAAAGATTACATCTACTATCCATAGATGATCCTATTGAACCGGATGGTGATCACGATTATTCTAGTAATCTTAAAGCTAGTATTCTTGATCCTGAAGAGAAATTCATTCGGGCGCAAAGAGTAGAGCTAATGCAGGAGATTCTTCAAAAGCTGAATTTGAAATATCGTCTGATGATCGAGCTTCGCTTCTTTGAAGAATTAAGCTACGATGAGATTGCTAAGGAATTAGACATTCCCCTAGGAACTGTTAAAGCACAATTATTCAGAGCAAAGGAAATTATGTATAATTACCTTCAACAACCTGGTGCGAGTGCTTATTTAGAATCTACTAAAAGAAGAGTTAGAAGAAAAGCAAAACCTGCAAAGCCTGCAAAAACTGCAGCCGTAGAAGTTTAATTTTCCTCCCCTTCTGTTAAGTGCATGAAACAGACTTTTAAAGTTATTCAAGGGATTTAAATTATTTATGCACTTAGCTCTGATATTCTTTATATCAGTAAAATAGGAGTCATCTTTTTATCTAAAGGTGCCTCCTATTTTTATTTTATACCTGATCTTTTCTTTAGTGACTAAGAAATAATAATTTCTTTCGTCCTTCCTTACCTTCCGCTTCCGTAGAATTTACTTTAAATTTGAATTTGTTTTGAAAGTCATTCTTTTTTCGTTACTTACCTATTGTGGTGGTACTCGATGAGCAGATGAGGTTTGATTAAAGAAGTACTCCATTAAAATAGTAAAAACGTGAATTATTTAAATCTAGAGTCCATTAGTAAAACTTATGGAGAGAAAGTCCTTTTTGATAATATTTCCTTTCAGGTAAATAAAGGGGAAAAGATTGCTATTGTCGCTAAAAATGGTGCTGGAAAGTCTACGCTCTTAAAGGTGATTGCTGGGATAGAACCAGCAGAAGGGGAAAATAAAAAGATTTGGATATCTAAAGATATTAGAATTGGTTACTTGGTACAAGCACCTGAATTTGATGAAGGTATTAGTATAATGGATGCGGTCTTTAATTCTGATAATCCAATGATCCAAGCGATCAAAGAGTATGAAGAGGCTCTTATTTGGCAGGATCGTCCCGAACTTTCTCAGGCGGCTATTACAAAAATGGATGATTTGAAGGCTTGGGATTTTGAAGCTTCGATCAAAGAAATATTATATAAATTTAATATTCGAGATTTACAGAAAAAAGTAGATAATCTTTCGGGGGGACAAAAGAAACGATTGGCATTAGCTAAACTACTGATTGATGACCCAGAATTTTTGATACTTGATGAACCCACTAACCATTTGGATCTAGAAATGATTGAATGGTTGGAAGAATATCTTCAACAGGCTAAGCTGACTATTCTGATGGTTACGCATGATCGTTATTTTTTGGAAAGGGTCTGTAATCATATTTTGGAGTTAGACGCTGGGGTTTTATATAGATATAAAGGGAGTTACTCTGATTTCCTAATTAAAAAAACATCTAGAGAAAACGTTCAAGAATCTACATTAGATCGGACTAAAAAACTATTGAAACGAGAATTAGAATGGGTTCGGAGAATGCCAAAGGCAAGAGGAACTAAAGCCAAGTCGAGAGTCGATAAATTTCATGAAATAAAAGAGAAGGCGACTCAAAAAATTGATAAGTCAAAGATTCAGATTGATATTAGAGGACAACGATTAGGAAAGACTATTTTAGAAGCCCAATACATCAGTAAAAGTTTTGGAGATTTAAAAATTGTGAAGGATTTTGATTATAAATTCAGAGCCAAAGAGCGAGTTGGAATCGTTGGACCCAATGGAGTGGGTAAATCTACTTTCATTAATTTATTAACAAAAAATCTTAGACCAGATGCTGGTAAGGTAGTTGTAGGGGGCAATACCGTGTTTGGCTACTATACTCAAGATGGTATAAAATTAGAGAAAGATACTAGAGTTATTGATTTTATTCGAGATATAGCAGAATTTATTCCTTTAGATAAAGGACATAAGCTAACGGCTATTCAATTATTGGAACGCTTTCTATTTGATAGAAAGCAACAGCAGGTTTATATTTCTCAATTAAGTGGGGGAGAGCGACGACGCCTATATCTACTCTCGATTTTAATGGAAAACCCCAATTTTCTGATATTAGATGAACCGACCAATGATCTAGATATATTGACGTTAAATATTCTAGAAGATTTTTTAATGGAATATCCAGGATGTATCATGATCGTTACGCATGATAGGTACTTTATGGATAAGGTGGTGGAGCACTTGTTTGTATTTGAAGGAGATGGGGTTGTCCGAGATTTTAATGGCACTTATAATGAATATAGAGCGCTACAAAAAGAAGAGGAAAAAGAACGAAGAAAGGAAAAGTCTACTAAGGAAAAGAAACCTAGCGATAAAGTAAAGCACCAATATAAACAAGAATTAACAGCAGGTTTAGATTACGAGGAGCGAAAAGAATTCAAAAGATTAGAAAAACAAATCGAAAAACTGGAAGAAAAGAAAATAACTTTAACTGAAAAATTTAACGATGCAAGTTTGACTCCTGAAGATATTGGAAAATATTCTAATGAATTAGGGGCGCTACAAGAAGAATTAGAACTTAAGGAACTGCGTTGGATGGAATTGGCTGAAAAAGCATAAATGAGTGTTTAAGGCAAAGAGTAAGAATAAATTAGCCATTTTAA
>JALZWC010000198.1 GCA_023300255.1 Saprospiraceae bacterium
AATTTGAAAAATTACACGAAGGGGGAGTTAGAGGAGTACGTTTTAATTTTGTCAAACACCTTGGTGGTGCACCTGATTTAGTCGGGATGAAAAATGTGCTAGAACGAGTCAAACAGTTTGGGTGGCATTTGGTGATTCATGTCAATGCAGAAGACATTATCGAATATGAAAGCTTTTTTAGCCAGTTTAAAGACATGAATATCGTCGTAGATCATATGGGAAAAATACCGACCAATCTAGGTGTTGAACAACCTGCCTTTAAACTTTTACTAGAATTTATGCAGCGAGAAAACTGGTGGGTAAAAGTGAGTGGGTCTGAAAGAAATTCAACAGCAGGCCCTCCATTTTATGATGCAGTACCTTATGCACAGGCTTTAATTAAAGTAGCACCTGATCGTTGTATTTGGGGAACAGATTTTCCACATCCAAATATTAAAGAACATATGCCCAATGATGGAGATTTAGTAGATTTGTTGGCCTTATTCGGAGACGAACGTATCTTGCAAAAGGTTTTAGTAGATAATCCGAATACTTTATATTGGAATGATTAACAGCGGGCGTTGTTTTTCATTTTCATTTACATTTTAATTTTCATTTAAAAATGATTTATAAAAAGATTGGGAATTCCCATTTAGAAGTTTCTGGAGTATGTTTGGGTATGATGACCTATGGCTCGAAAGAGTGGCGACCTTGGGTATTAGACCAACAAGAAGATTGTGATACCCATGTCAAACGGTGTTTAGATTTAGGCATTAATTTCTTTGATACGGCAAATATTTATTCCTCCGGAGTGAGCGAAATAATGACGGGTAAAGCCCTGAAAAAGTTAGCAAAAAGAGAAGATGTAATAATTGCTACTAAAGTCGGCTTACCTGTTCCCAAAGACCCTACTCAAAAAGGATTGTCCAAAGCTCAAATCCTAAAACATGTTGACCAATCACTTAAAAATTTACAAACAGACTACATAGATTTATACCAAATTCATCGTTGGGATTATAATACGCCCATCGAAGAAACAATGGAAATTTTACATCAATTAGTACAATCTGGAAAAGTTCGATATATCGGCGCATCAAGTATGTACGCTTGGCAATTTTGTAAGGCGAATTATATAGCAGATTTGAACGGCTGGACTCGATTTGTCAGTATGCAAAATCATTATAATATCCTTTATCGAGAAGAAGAAAGAGAGATGAATAAATACTGCGCAGCTGAAAATATATCATTACTACCTTGGAGTCCAGTTGCTAGAGGGATTGTTAATGGGACTCGTACTCGTACCCAAGCAACTACTTTAAGAAGTAAAACAGATGGCTATGGCAAAAAACTCTATAATCGAGAAATTGATTTTAAAGTAGCGGATGCTGTAATGGAGGTCGCCAAAAATAAAGGAGTTAGTGGTGCTGAAATTGCTTTGGCTTGGTTGCATCAACAACCAATGATGGCCGCACCTATATTTGGCGCGACTCAGCTTTGGCATATTGAAGAGGCGGCTCATTCCGTTGATGTAAAATTAACTCCTGAAGAGATTGAAATCATTGAAGCTCCTTATGAAGTGAATATTGTGAAACCTTGGAATCTTTAGATAAGAATTTATAAGAATCCATTCTGGCCTACAGAATGGATTTTAGTAACCTAGGGGCAATAATCTTTGAGTTGAGAAGAAGGTTAGTCAATATGGAAGATCTTGCTAGTGGTGTATTAATTTTATTGATTTCCTCACGCAGAGAAAAGCGGCGTTCCTACTAGGCTCTGCGGGCTTTGCGAACTCTGCGTGAAATATATAAATCAACAATTTTGATAAACCACCGTTTTGCTTTAGTTAATGCATCTTACCCTCTAGTAAACCACTTATATAAAACAGGCACCACTAACAAAGTCATCAAAGTAGAAGATAGCATCCCACCAATAATCGTCCAACCAAGTGGGGACCATAAATTAGTAGCAGAAGCGGTCAAAGGTAGTAAACCTAAAATAGTCGTAATAGTAGTGAGTACGATAGGTACTAATCGACGCTCGCATCCCTGCTGAATCGCCTGCAATCGATCCATCCCCGTAGCGCGTAATTGATTAATATAGTCCACCATAATGATGGAACTATTGACGACTATACCAATGAGACTGACGAATCCTACAAAAGCAAAAAATGAAAAAGACCAACCCGTAAGATATAAAGCTATAAATGATCCACTAATAGCCAAAGGAATAGCCGCGAAAACGGCAATAGGTTGTAAAATCGAACGAAACTGTAAAACCAAAACGGCAAAAATAGCTACTTGTGCTAGTACCAAAATGATCCCTAAATCACCAAAGGCTTTCTGTTGGTCTTCATATTCTCCAGAGGCAAAAAAGGAGTATCCTTCTGGTAAAGTAATTTGTTTTAGAGAGTCCAGAATATCAATTGTAAGAGGTACGGCCATATCTGAATCAACAACGCCCGCTAATACACCTGCATATCGATTCAAACCTTTATGTAGTATTTGGCTATTAGCAGGGGAGAATTCTATATCTGCTACTTGGCGTAAGGGCACTTGCCCACCTGCTGGAGTAGCGAAATAAATTTTATTAAAATCACTAATTCCTGGTTCTTCGTCAAAAGGTAGTCTTACAATTAAAGGATAATCTTCTCCATCCTCAAACGCTACTTTATCAAATTGTAATCCCGTTAAGCTCGCTCTCACTGTTTGGTCAAAATTTAAATAGGACAAGTTGACCATGCCTGCTTTTTCTTTATTTAAGGAAATGTTTAACTCTGTTTTATCGACACTTAAGGGATTGCTGATATTAATGATGCCATCTGTATTTTTTAAAATAGTTTCCACTTTGCCAGCCAATACTTTAAGCGTATCTAAGTTATTACCTAAAATCTGAATTTCAATTGGAGCATTCGTAGGGGCACCATTTTTTAATTCACTAAGCGTGATTTTTGCACCGGGATAGTCGCTAAAAGTTGTTCTAAGTTCGGCCAATGTATTATAGAATTTTCGAGGATTCCATTTTTTAAAATTGACCATTATTTGGCCATAGTTCTTTTGTGCTTGGGCTGGAATTCTATTATAATAAATCTGTGGATTGCCATTTCCTACATTCGCTGCATAATTTAATACATAGTCCATCGTATCCAAAGTCTGTTCTACCTGCCTAACCACTTCATCTGTTTTTTTGATATTTGTTCCTTTGGGCGTTTCTATATCAATTAATATCAGCGCTTTATCTGCTGTAGGAAAGAAACTAACGCCAATAGCAGGAAATAAACTGATACTATAAACCGTCAAGGCAATAGCGAATAATAATAATATCCACCCTCTTTTTAGAGAGAATTGCAAAATTGGTCGATAGGCTTTTTCTGTAAACCATTTCAATATTTTATCTACTATACTCGGCTTGGGTTCAGGTGTGAATTTTAATACTTTACTCGCCAAAATAGGAGAAAGCGTCAATGCCAACAATAGAGATACAATTAGGGTTATCATGACTGTCACAGGTAAGGAACGCAAAAAACCTCCTGCACCACCACCCAATTGTGTTAGCGGAAAAAAGGATAATAAGGTGGTAATTGTAGAACTAATAATTGCAAAACCAACTTCCCCTGTTCCTTTGGCCGCCGCCTCTTTTAAAGGTAGTCCTTGCTTAACAAAACGATTGATATTTTCTACCACAACTATTCCATTATCCACTAACAATCCTAATGCGATCACTAATGCTGCGATAGAAATTTGTTGTAAACCAAAACCTAGCCCGCTCAAAATAGCTAAAGAAATAATGATACATAGCGGAATGATCACCATAATAATAAACGCAGAACGCCAACCCAAAAACAAGAGAATAATCAAGCCTACTAATAAAACACCTTGTAATAGATTATTGAAAAAATCATTAATTCTAGCGTCCACAGCAGGTGCTTGTTCAAAGGCTGTAAATAACTCAATATTCGGCGGTATCTTTTCTTGAAAAGAAACTTCTACCGCTTTAATTTCTTCTGCAATTTTTAAAATATTATTGCCATCTTTTAATTTTAAAGAAATATAGAGGGCATTTTTACCATTAAATCTACCGATCCATCGAGTATCTTCATAGTCCATTGTTACCGCCGCAATATCTCTGAGATAAACTATGTTTCCATTGCTTGCTGTAATAACAGTATTTTGAATGTCTTGTAGATTTTTATAGCCTCCCGTTGTTTTTAGACTAAAAGATTTTCCTTGTGCATTAACTGACCCTCCAGGAATATTGGCATTGTTTTGTCCTAGTATATTCAACACTTGTTGTAGAGCAATATTTTGACTAGCCATCCGCTGAAAATCTAGAGAGATACGAACTTCTTCTTCCGGATAAGCTTCAATATCTATTCCTTTTAGCCCGTCTATTTTTTTTAATTCCTTTTCAAAATCTTCTGCATAATCTAATAATCGACTATAAGCAACAGATTCTGAGACCATCGCAAACTGGTGAATGACTGTTCGGTTGGAAGGCTTGTATTGAAACACTTCAAAAGACACAATTCCATCAGGTAAATTTGCTCGTATACTATTCGCTTCTCTTGTTACTTCATCAAATTTATCATCTGGATCTATTGAAAAACTGCCTTGGACAGAGATGTTAACGATGCCCTCTTGTATAAAGGTTTGAATTTCATCTATATCATCTATATCATCTAACGCCTCTTCTAAAGGATCGGCAATTAAATTCTCCATATCCTGTGGACTAGTTCCTGGATAAATCACAACAATATTATAAAAAGGAAAATTAACAGATGGATCTTCTGAACGAGGCATTCGATCCAAGGATTGCATACCAACAACGATACTAATCAATACCATAATTAGTACGAATTGAGCATTTTTTATGGAGATATTTGGTAGATTCATTTATTAGGAAATTACTAAATTGATTATTGGGTCGAAGTTGCTGACACCTTTTCGTAGACCATAGATATCGGTCATTTTCTAAATCTATTGATGCCCCATAATTTTTTTGTGCTAAAAAAGGGCGTAGCTCTGACCCCGTCTATAGGAGAATGCTGTCGAAAAACCCTAAAGGAGCATCGCTTCGACCCCGTAAAATAGACGGTGACGAAGCTACGCTCCTTTAGGACATTTGAAAATGGTATTCCTATAGACGGGGTCGAGCCTGTCGTGCTGCCAGGCAGGAGCTAACGCCCCTATATTTCCTAGAATTCTATACTAAAAAAGATGTGGGGTATCAATAGATTTTCTAAGTGTCGGATATCAAGAGTCCGTCTCTTAGCCTGACTATTCTACAATATTCACCTCCAACCCATCTTTTAAATAAGCTGCGCCATCTGTAACTACTTGCTCTATACCTTCCAGCTGATTCTCAGTGACTGTGAAAAAATCATTCCCAATGTAGAGCGGAATTATACTTTTTTTAATAGCTCTGTCGTCTTGAATCGTATAAACGTTGGCTTGCTTTTGATAGCCTTCCACTAAAGCATTAATAGGTACTTTTATATAGGCATCTTGTTTGGATGGAAAGAGTTTTACTTTTCCAATAAAACCATTTTTTAATAGCTTTCCTTTTTGGGAACGAATTGATAATTCGATAGGAAAAACCCCCGTTCTAGGATCTGCTGCTTCTGCAATCTCAGAAACGCTTGCTTTAAAAATACTAGTAGGATAGGCATCAAAAATCACATTTGCCTTATCACCTAATCGTATACGTATGATGTCCTTATCTGCTACGCCAATATTTAGCGCAAAGCCTTTTCCATTATTAGTAGCTATTCTGAAAACAGGCGTTCCTGGCCCAATTAATTCATTATTTTCTGAGAAACGTTTTAATATTCTGCCACTTACAGGCGCAACTATTTTGGCGTATTGTTGATTGAATTCTGCGATAGCTAAGTCTGATTTTGCAACAGCGACTTGGGTACTCAAATCTTCTACATTTTCTAGTGTAGCGGCTGTATCTGCATACATTTTTTTAATCCTAGCTAAATCTCTTTCCCATTTCTGCACTGCCTGTTTGGCTTTCATTACTTGGGCATCAATTTCTGTTGTACTAATACTAGCTAATAATTGTCCTTTTTTTACAGACTGGGTTTCTTTGGCATATAGTTTATTAATGATGCCCCCTATTTTAAAAGACAAATTAATTTCTGCTTTAGAACCGATGATACCACTTGCTGCTATAGGAATGGGTGCAGTAGTTAATGTGATAGGACTTAACCGTACAGAGGTGAGTTTTGTTTGTGCTACAGTTTTAGTTTGTTTCTCATCTATATAGTTTTCTTTGCAACTACTGAAGAGGGAGAGTAGTAAAAGGAAAAGTAGTAATTGCTTCATCGTTTTATACTTGATTTGGTGATTTCTTTAATTTCTTTTTAGGACTAATATGCGACTGCCCGTTCTAATTCTGCTGCTCGTATTAATACATCGTATTTAGCAATAGATAAATTGATTTGAGCAGTATTTAATTTGGTTTGTGCATCCAAATATTCTATTAAAATTGCTTGTTCATTTTTATATTTCTTCTCAATTAAATTAAAACGTTGTTGCGCACTCTCGACTGCTGCTTTTTCTGTATTTATTTTTTGAGTAGCTGTTGATAAGGCATACCAAGCATTCGTGACTTGTAATTCTATCTGTTGTTTTACTAATGCATAATCAGTTTGCAATTCTTGGCTAGTAATTTTAGATTGCGCTATTTTTTGGATTCTTTTCTTACCATCGTAAATGGTCCACTTTGCACCAATCGCCAAAGTAGCTAAAAACTGATCTCCTTTGAACAGATAACCACTTCCTTGGAAACCTGCGGAACCTTGTAGCCCAATAGTTGGTAATTTACTTTTCTCTTCTAATTGAGTGATTAGTTCCGTTGCCTTTTTAGCATTATTAATTTGAATTAATTCGGAACGATTAGTGATTGCTTCTTCTTTTAGTTGATCTAAGTCAGTAGGAGAGAAATTAATTAATTCCAAATTAATTGATTTCTCTATCTCTGCGTCATAAGCTCTATTTAACAAAGAATTAAAATAGGTTTTAGCTAAGTGTTGTTGCTGTAATATACTAACTCTAGTACTATTCAATTTTTCAATTTCATAAGTTACGCCCGATAACACATCTGGCGTCGCTTTATCGTATTTGACTAACTTTTGATTGAAGCGAAATAATTCCTTTAATAAGGCATTTGATTTAGCCAAAACAGATATAACCTCAAAGGTTTTAAAATAATTATAGTAGGCTACCTTTATCTCTTTAGTCAATTCTACCTCATACGCAGTTATCTTTGCTTGTTCTACTGAAATGAGTTGTTCCTGTGCTTTTAAATTGTAATAGATTGCTCGATTGAAAAGTGGATAAGAAGCATAGACTCTTGTATCATGAAAATTATTAGGAGTTAATTGCTCATTGACATTTTCTAAGTCTGTTGGGAAGTCATTGGATTGGGTTAAGCTATTTAAGGTTTGATAGGCGGGATTCAAAAAATCACCGATAGGGAAATCTAAGTGCCTCCCTCCTGCTGACAACAAGTAGGAAGGCTCGAAAGTGACCAGTGGCAAGGTATTACTTTTTGCTTCAGCTACTTTGTAAGTCTGCTTTTGTAAGCCTAAAGCATTTTTTTGTAACTGTAAATTATTGGATAGGCCCTCTTTTACGTAGTCTTGTAAGATTGTATTTTGTCCGATAAGCAGGATAGGGTAGTAGCTTAGAAGTAGAAGTATCCAGATCAAAAGTTGTTTGCTCATTTATAGCTGTTGGTATTTATGCCTTAAGTAGGTGGTACTAACAAGCGCAAATTATATAATGTTTAGGAAGGAGCGGTGCTAAATATAAATCAATTGACAGTTTTTCTAGTTAGATTGTTGAAATGTTCTTACTAATCGTAGATTTTGCACCATTTCTAAAGGATTATAGTCTTTAGGTGGTTTTAATTAGCTAATCGGCAACTAATTCTTTCTACTCTTGTTTCGTACTTATTCTATTTTATTATGTTTAATCATATTATTTTATGTCTACAGTTATTATAATCGGAGGAGGTTTGGCAGGACTTACTGCTGCTACTCAATTACATCAAAAGGGAGTGGACTTTGTATTATTAGAAGCTAGTGATCGGATTGGTGGAAGGATAAAAACAGACCTTGTAGATGGCTTTCGTTTAGATCATGGCTTTCAGGTGTTTTTGACCGCTTATCCAGAAGCGCAACATTTTTTGGACTATCAAAAATTGGATTTGAAAAAATTTGCACCAGGTGCACTGTTATTATATCCTGATGGAAAAAAAGACCGAATAGGTGATCCTTTAAGGGATTTAACTAGTTTGCTACCAACTATCTTTTCTAATGCAGGAAACTTAATGGATAAGCTACGGATTTTAAAATTAAAAAATAGGCTCTCTCAACTCTCTATCGAAGAAATATTTCTGCAACAAGATAAGAGCACACAATTTGTACTTGCTGAGGAATACGGCTTTAGCGAAAAAATTATTAATAGATTTTTTAGACCTTTTTTTTCTGGTATTTTTTTAGAAAAAGAATTGACTACCAGTCGTAGTATGTTCGACTTTGTATTTAAAATGTTTGGAGAAGGATATGCCGCCGTACCCAATTTAGGAATGGAAGCCATTCCTAAGCAGTTGGCAGCGGAGTTACCAAAGAAGTCTTTACAGATGGGCGCAAAAGTGGAAAAAATTGAAGGTCAGCAGGTTTACCTAACAGATGGCTCTTCTTATACTGCTCCCACTATTATTGTTGCGACAGAAGCTACTGGTTTAGTTAGTGATCTTGCCAAAGTAAAGCGTAATTATCAAAGCACTACGCACCTACATTATATTGCCAATGAGCCTCCTATATCCCAGCCTTTGATTGCTTTAAATATCAATGAAAATCATTTATCTAATAATATTTGTACCATTAGTCAAGTTGCTGCTGGCTATGCGTCTGCTGATAAACATTTAGTCTCTATATCTATTGTCGGAAAAGATACTGATTCAAACACAGATTTAGACAAGACTGTTCGTAAAGAACTGAAAACTTGGTTTGGTGGTGTAACAGAAGATTGGGAACATTTACAGACTCAAGAAATAAATTATGCACTTCCTAATCAAAAAGCTGTTCAGCATAAGCTGATGAATGATCAAATGAAACTTAGGAAAGGATTGTATGTTTGTGGCGATTTTCTATTAAATGGTTCTATTAATGGGGCTATGCGTACAGGACGAAAAGTTGGAGACCTAGTCCTTGAAGAATTACTTTAGTAAGGAAGGATTAAATTCTAAATGACAAGCGGTAAATATTAGGTTTTTCCTTACGGTTTTTTAACTATACACGATCTGTTTCCCCCGCTGGCGGGCAGGGGTGATTGGTTCTATTTTTAGGCGATTTTTCATAGGTAATTACCAGTTGCCAGTTGATTTTATACGAAGATTTGGACTATGTGTGCAAATCATACA
>JALZWC010000199.1 GCA_023300255.1 Saprospiraceae bacterium
ACTACTAAAGCGATTTAGGTTATCTTTTAACTTGGTCGTTTTTTGGCTATTTTCTTTGTTAACCGTCAACGTATCCTTATACTGCTGCATAGCATTCTGCAAAGCATCTAGCTGCTTTTGTAATTGAAAAATAGCCGCTTTATTTTCCCAACCTAGAATATGCCAATCTGTATTATTCGCATCATAGCGGTCATCTCGTTGATGTAGTTGATTGGTTTTTATTAAGCCTTTTTGTGTAAGGCTTTTTTGATGTTTGGCTAAATCGTTCGGTCCTTTTTGGATGACGTAATCGTAGTTATTATTTAAGTTATACTGCAGCCAATCAGTAAATTCATTATTCTGCTTTACCGTCACTTTTTGCAAAATACTTTTCTTATGAATTGGCGGCGCATCCGCAGGAATTTCTTTAATTTCTTGAAAAGCTATTCGATCGCCTAATTTTCCTTTATGAATATAAGCTAATACATCTTGAAAATATTCCTCCTTAATTAGAAGCGTCATAGCGAGCGGCCGCAAGGCCTGCTCAATTGGATTAAACCAATCTTTTTCTTCTTCTTTTATTTTTAATAATTCCGCAGCAAAAGGCAAGGCATTTTCACTTAACTCTAATTTATTAATAATCGCTTCTCTAATCTTTAATTGCGGTAAAGGAACTCTAGTTTTTCTTTTTTGCAAAGCAATTAAGCGTTCTTCGAGTCCATCAAAATTCTTCTGTAAATCACTTAATTTTATTTGTAAATCAATTTCTTTTTGTTGGTATTCTTGTAACTGCTCTTCCGCCAATCCGATCTTTTTCTGGCTATTCTCCAAAGCCTTATAAAATACAGACTCCGCTGGATCTTGCTTTCCATCTACTAAATCTGCTAATTGGTTATAACCTTTTGCTCGTTGTTGACGTTGTTCTTTTTCTCGTTCTGTTTGCTGGATCTGCTGGGCTAGATTTTTAGTTCTTTCATAAGCTTGATCGGTGCTGACCGCCACTTGTAAATCTGTACGTTGTGCAACTAATTGCCCTAAGGATTGGCGAATATCTACTATTTGATTATTCCGTTTATCCGCATCGAGTTGGAGAGACTTTAAAGACTCTTCTAATAATGAAATTTTCTTTTTAGCAAAATATGGGGCAATGCTCTCCTGTAGTTGGTTTAATTCATTGACTATCTTTTCCAAGTCATGAAAGGCATTGCCGTTTTCTACTATAGGTGCTAATAACAGCGCCTGCTCTCTAGCTTTTTCTATCGCTTGATGTGCACTTAATAAATTTTCATAATGCTCTCGTAATTCCACAAATTCTGCTTCAGAATCATGTTCTTCTAGCATATTGGTACGAATAAAATCATTGAGATTCCCCAATACTTTTATGCCTACTGTTTGTGCAAACAAGGTTAATGCCTTATTAGATTTTAATCCAAATTGCTTTGAAAATACTTGTTGATAATTGGTAAAAGAAGTAAATGCTTCTGCACCTGTTTCTTTCTTTAATCGTTTTTTCCATACCCCTCCTGTATCTAATGGAATAAAATGTTCTTCGACAGATAAAGCAGTATTAGCTATAAAGTAACTCTTCTTTAAATCATTATTGGAATACCATCTCACTTGCGCTAAAGAGCAATAAGTCTTCGTACTCGGATTATAAAACACGCCTATCAAAATAGAAAAATCGTCTTTCGTTCTAAGATATTGCGTTTTAGCAGCCAGACCACTTTCACTTTGCACCGTCACATAAGCACCCAAAGTGTAAGTACCCTCGTTCCGCTCTTTTTTGCTCGTTGTGCCAGAAGATTGATTATAATGACGTTTGCCCGGTGGCACCAATAAAGTAATAATCGCATCCACCAAAGTTGTCTTACCAGAACCGTTTGCTCCTGTTAATAAAGAATTTTTGCAGTTGGGCGTTAGTTTCCAAATTTTTTCATCGAACGTTCCCCAGTTGTATATTTCTACGGCTTGTAATCGGTAGCCTCCTTGTAATATTGTGCCGTTTTCTTTACTCATTTTTATTTTCTCCTTTTATATTTTTCTACGAAACCGAGATGTCAGACATTTTAAAAATGGCTGTCATCTTTCAACTAATAAATTACCAATTATCTATCTCCTTTCAATTTACTCCGAATCTCCTCCAATTTTTCATTATTGATTTTCGCTTTAATAATACGGCGTACTTCAAAGGTCTTCACATCTTCTTCATATCCTTTTACAGATTTCTCTTTTAAAAAACCTAGGTTAACTACCCCATTGATATAGGTATCAAATCGCTCTAACAATTTCACTTTATCGGCCTTATCTGCAAAGAATAATTCGATGCGCTCTTTTAAATCTTTATTGGTAATAAATAAAGTTCTGGATTCTGTATTTTGCACATCAAATTCTTCTAAAGCTTCTCGAAGGATGACTAATAAAAGCGTAATTTCATAAGACAAAGGCATCCTTCTAACCAAGCGAGGGACAGTTTGGCCTTCCATTTCATCTGGTTGACTCAGAAAAGCAAAGCCGTCTGTTTCATTCAAATGTAGTTCCACACCTATGGTTGCAAAATAAGCTCTTATCTGTTGCTGATAAGAAATTAATTCTTGCCATGTTTTTCGATCTTCATCATAGATGACGTTTTGAAAAAGTCGCACGATAATCGGTGCGTAGGCAGGTATAGTGGTGGTCGTTTCTGTTGTCATAATATATTTTTCTGTAACACGGAATTTATTCCGTCTTGGAATACGCACGGAATAAATTCCGTGCTACTAATACAAATTGAAATCCGTGTTACGGGAATTAGCGGATGAATATAACTTGTGGCAGATAAATTTCCTTCTGCACTGCTTCTTCTACTGCTAGCCAAGGAATTGCTTCTTTTTGATCTTCGTTAATTAAATGAGGGTTGTCACTGTTGGCAATAGAAAAATAAGTTAATACTTCTGCTAAACCATTTTTGACAGGGTAGGCTTTTGTCACTTCCAATAAACTAACCTGTGCTTGCTTTTTTAATAAGCGCTCAATATTATCTTCTAACTCTTGTCGGTTCATTTCAAACTGATCAAACAGTATTTCCAAATTAGCTTCTTCTATTTGTTGGCTACCTATAATAGTTGGTTGATTTTTGAAATTGGCTACTTGTGGAGGATCGCTTACGGGCCGATCAAAAGACATATCAATAGCTGGCAAACCTTCGATAAAAATAAAGTCTTTTTGCCCATGAAATTTGCCAATCTTTTGGACTGCCAAATTTTTAATTTCACTAATCATTTCTATCGCTCGACGATGATCCGACAGACTCTCTTGAGAAAGTATTCGACTTAATTTTTCTGCTAATAAATGATTGCTGTTAATTACTTTCTGCCCCGCATTATGTAAATATATTTTTATTTTCCGAAGGAAATTATCTGCATATTGAATATCCCGTTCTCTTAGAAGCTGGTAAGTGAACTCGATCATTTCCATCAATTCATTCTGCTTATTACCCGCAATTAAAAATTGCCAGAAAGCATAAAAACTTCTCCCTTGATCAGAATCTTTTAATTGTTCGGTTGCATCTAAGGTATAGCCTAATATTTGTCCCCGATGTATACCTTTCTTAGTTTGTTGGCGATAAATGTTTAAACTAATATCCTTGAAATTATGCTCAACTTCTTTAAAATCGGATAGCAAATCTCTAGCCGTTTTGGTAACATTATAAAAACGTTCTTTGATTTGCGTATCATTATAGGTAGGTACAACGCCCGCTTTTTTGATCGCATTGATTTGTTTGGTCAAAGCTTTTTTCTGCCGTTCAAGTTCTTTTATTTTTCGTTTAGGATCAGCGGAGGTATTATCAATTAATTCTTTAAGTTGGCGGTAGATAGATAAAAAACGAGACTCTGTGCCAACGAATTCTCGCCTTTGCAAATTCTCCATCCATTGAAAAGCCTTTTCTGTGTGGGTAGTCAATTCTACAGTTGGTTCACCGTTTTCATCAGGGTATCTTTTTAAATAGCGATTATCTTCATTACACCAAGTATCCAATAACTTTCTAGCGATAGCTAAGGAATCTTTCTCTTCTATCTCTGCAAAAGCACTGTCTTCCAAGATCTCAATATATTCTGCTAATTGTGTGACTAACTCGTAGGCAGGCAGGGTAATTTGATTCTTATCTTTAAACGAGGTATGTAAAAAGCTGATAATGAGCGGCGCACGCTTAGATCTCATCAGCTTTATAGTAGGCGAAAAAGCTAGTAAATGCTTTATTTCATCGTGCTTCATGGAACGGTAATGGTAGTTTAGTTCTCAAAGTAGCTTAAAGATAAAAAAAACAGCATTTTCCTTCTATTTTTTTTACATTAATTTTTAAAATTTCAACCACGCTACTTATAAACCAATCACAGCCGTCAAATAAATTACTTCCGTTATTTACAATATCTTTAACTTTCTAATAAGATTTTAATTTGTTACTAAGTGTCTTTGTAACGTCTTATATATGAGATTTGTTATTTATGTGCAAATCTACAATACAACAAACGGCTATTTTTCTATCAACTTACCTGAATATTCTTAGTCGACGCCCTAATCATCCAGAAAGAGACTCCATTAAACAGCTACTTGTTTTACACAGTTTATGTGAAAGAACAACAAGAATAAAGGGATTATTTCCCTTACCAAGCATTAGTATACACTAGTGCTTGATCCTATTATTTATTTAAATAATCATTTTACACAATGAAAAAATTTCTTTCTTTATTAATGGTTACCTCTATGTTATTTTACGGACAGGCTTGTTCTGTTCAAGGCTTAGCAGGTTTAGCAGGTTTATCTCCGCAGAAGGCTTTAAGTGGTGTTCAAAGCATCCTTGGCTTAGCTAGTGGAAGTGCTCTTTCAGGTTTAGGCAATAATTTATTGACAAATGCTGCGCTTAGTGCAGTAATGCCAGCTGAATTAAAAGCAATTACTGGAGCCTTAGGAAAATCTCCAGCTGGAAAAGAGGTCTTAGGTGTATTAAACAATGTTGTTGGATCTGCTGCTCCTGCCTTAGCGAAAGGAGTGTTAGGTAGTGCTGTAGCTGGTATCGATCCAACTAAAGCTTTAGATATTTTAAAAGGTGGAGAGAACGGTGCTACTGATTTCTTGAAAAATGCAATTGGCGGTGGAATGAATGATGCATTAATGCCTGCATTGACTAAGGCTTTAGGAGGTGCTGGTGTGAGCGATATGCTTACTTCTGCATTAGGTTCTTCTGCTACTGGTTTATTAGGTGGTAATAAGCCTTCTATTGAAAGTCTACTTACTCAGGCTACTTCTAGTGGTATTTTTGGCTTAATGGGCCAAGCTGAAAAAGCGGAACGTGCAAATCCAACTGATCCTTTATTAAAGGAGATTTTTGGTAGCAAGTAAACCATATAAAGAGAGCAGACCTACTTGCTGTTAGACAGGTCTGTTCTCGATTTTATTAAGAAAAAATAAAAACAAAATATAGTTGTTAACGAATTTTGTTTTTCCTAAAACATTCTCTATTTTAGCCACCAGATATTATAACCCATGGACTGCTTAATTAAGATTTAATACCGATTTTACACATAACCGATTTAAGTATGAAAAAGCAGTACCCTTATGACAGCCAGCAGTCCTATTTGGTGGCACCTCACAATCAATTAGAATCCTTTCAAAAAACTTCTTCCTCCAATCAATCATCAGACTGGTCTTCTATTCAATATGCTACGGCTATTGTTGTCCTTGGTTTAGTAGGCGGGTTCCTACTAGGATTAATTTATAGTTTATTCCTAGGTTTAAATCAAGGTATATCGTTAGGCTTGATTCACGGATTAGTCGGTGGTAGTTTATGGTCTATGGTTTGGTTTTTAAATTGGGGAGAATGAATATTGTAGTAATTAGTTTTTGGTCTTTAGCCGCATATGATCTAAAGGCCAAAAACTAACAATTACTGACCTACTAGTGCTGTTTTCACAACCGTAGTTTCTAGCTCCTCATCTATTATTTCTGTCCAAGCAAATAACAATTGATCGCCGTATCGTTCCATTATCGGAAACCCACTACTTCTTAATGGACTCGTCTTTACTAACAAATTACTAGCTTTTTTTTCTCCTTGTAACGTAAATGTCGCATACCGAATTTCTGCTATCTTCTTTTTCTGTTCTAACCAACTCACCACCACTTCCTCCCCTTTAAAAGCAATATCTACTCGACCTAAAGGTTGTCCTTCATCTACTTTAAATGGCGCACTAAAGGAAACACCTGCATCTTCAGAAAAAGCGACTTTTACCCGTGCGGTATCATTAGCCATCGTAAACCAAGCAATAGCTACTTTCTCGCCATCTGCAATGATCTTTGGTCCATTCACAGGGCACCCCGCAATTTCCCAATTATCTGCAAATAATTTACGTGGTTGAGTCCAATCAAAACCTACCTGTCGAACAATCGAAATATCTCTTACTTCTTCTTCCGAGCGATCTCTATAGGCTACGATTACTCCATTAGAAGTACGGGCTGCGGAAGTTTGACAACAATCGCAGACTCGACTATCTAATTCTATATCTCCTGTTAAAGTATTGTCGGAATGTATAAATCCTCCTCTCAAAGTCATCGCTCCTCCATGCTCATGCTCGTGACCATCTGAGTCATTTTCTGTTTTAGTATAGCGGCCATCTAACCATGTAGCAAATAAAGTATTATCATTTGTAGAGATCATTGTTACGAATCCATGTTCAGCTGCAATGCCATCTTGGTTTAATAAAATTGGTGCCTGCCATTCTTCGCCATCATCTAAAGACTGAGCGATTTTAATATCATAGTCATACGTACCTCCTGCACTCTTTTGTAACCAATGCGCAGCTAAGTGCGTTTCTTTGTTTCCAAAGGTGACTAAAGAAGGAAAGTCTGCCCAATTAACAAACCAATCTTTTCCGTAAGCAATCAATTTTGGCTTAGACCATTCTTCCCCTATCAAGGTCGAATAAGCTAATGCATCTGTACTATCATTTGTATATTCTACCCATGATAATATTGCTTTTCCGCTATTGGTAATATGCAAATTTGGTTCCCCTCCTGATTCGCAAGGAGTCGGAATAATTTTTAGTCCTATTGCTTGTTCTTGACAACTATAAATACTTAATATACCAAAACAGAATAGGGTCAGAAAAAAGGAAGGAAGCGTTTGTTTTTTTGAGTAGTTCACCTGTTTTGTAAGTCTTGGAAATTATGCTAAAATAATTCTCATAGAGCGCAAAATGCGGCGGTGCAGAATATATAAAGTAGTTTAAAATAATAATTTAAATTGCCTAACTCTGTATCTCTGCATTTTGCGAATCATCTCATTATGATAAGCTCTATTACTTTTGAGTGTGTAAAGAATTGGGGGAACATATATATTAAATCTAAAGAACACAATAAGGTGTTGACATTTTTTACCACGCTACAAACATACGAGGTACATAGACCACATAGTTTTTAGAGAGG
>JALZWC010000200.1 GCA_023300255.1 Saprospiraceae bacterium
TCAGTCAAAGTATCAACAATTATCCTTCATTAAAGCAAAAACTAAGAACAAAATAAGCTACCCTAAATTACGAACTTATTCCATACACATTCCTTAGGTACTCGAAAAAATTAGATTTTGTTCTCTTCACTAAACTATCACTGTCTAATAATCCAACTAAAGAAACTATGCTTTCTGCTAATAAAACAATTCAATTAATCCTATTACTTTGTTGCACTTTACTGGTTGAAGGTTTAGCACAAAAAAACACAAAACTAACCCGTATTAAAGGCATGGTTATCGACAAAGATACTAAAGAGCCTTTGCCTTTTGTAAACCTTGCTTTTAAAGGAACAAGCGTAGGTACTACGACTGATTTTGATGGAAAATACGAATTAGAAACAGCATGGGGATCTGATGTATTAGAGGTTTCTTATCTCGGCTATATTACCACTACTGCAGATGTTGTCCTTGAAAAAAGACAAGTGATTGATTTTTCTTTAGAATCCGAATCTCTTGAATTGGAGGAAGTGGTCGTTAAAGCTAAGAAAAAACGCTACAGAAAAAAAAATAACCCCGCAGTAGATCTGATGCGCAAAGTGATTGCGAATAAGAAAAAGAACAGTATAGATCATAATGATTTTTATGAACTGGATAAATATGAGAAAGTAGAATTAGATATCAATAACATTACGGATAAATTCCGGAAAAGAAAAGCTTTCAAAAAATTTCAATTTATCTTTGATTACGTTGATACTTCCGCCATCAATGGCAAACCGTTTTTACCCATCTTTTTACAAGAGATTTCGGCTAAAGTCTATTACAGTAAGGCAGCTAATAAAACCAAAGAATACCGAGATGGTATTCAAGCAACAAAACTAGAAGGGTATTTAGATGAACAATCCATGACCACTATCATTGATTATTTATACGAAGAAATAGATATTTATGATAATAATGTGCTTCTGATGGGGAATGAATTTACTAGTCCTTTAGCACCAATAGCGATAGATTTTTACCGTTTTTATATTGCGGACACCATAGATTTTAAAGGGAAAAAAGCTATAAATATTGCATTTATTCCTAAAATAAAAGGAAATTTTGGTTTTGTAGGTAATCTTTTCATAGCTTTAGACGACACTTACCAAATATTAAAAGCAGAAATGGGGATTGTAAAGGATATTAACCTCAACTTTGTACAAGATTTATTAGTGGAACAAGAATTTGAAGAAAACGAAAATGGACAATTCCTATTAGTAAAAGACAAAATAGTCATTGATTATAACCTCACTAAAAAAGGTATTGGTTTTTTTGGAACAAAAACGGTCCATTATAAAAATCACGTTTTTGATAAACCAATTGATGCTTCCATTTTTAATGGCTCAGAAGATATCATAGAAGCTAAAGATGCTTGGGAAGTAAAGGAATCACACTGGGAAGAAAAGCGTCCTGTTCAGTTATCCACTAAGGAGCAAGGAACGTATCAAATGATTGACACACTACAAACGGTTCCTGCTTTTAAACGGGCTTTAAATACCCTTAGTATTTTGATGACGGGTTATGTTCCTTTAAATAAGTTAGATATTGGTCCAATTAATACTTTTAACACAGCTAATGCCGTGGAAGGTTATCGGCTAAGATTTGGTGGACGTACGAATGTCAGATTCCATCCTAAATTTCAAATAGATGCTTATGCTGCTTATGGATTCAGGGATAAACAAGTCAAAGGTGCATTGGCGTTTTTGTATTCCTTTAGAGAAAATAGTTTTGAAGAAAATCCAAAACACTTTGTTCGCCTAGGCTTTAATAGAGAAACCCGCTTTCCAGGCTTAGTAGTAGAATTTGTAGATACAGATAATCTTTCGAGTTCTTTCAGAAGAGGAACAGCTACTCGAATGCTTTTATTAGACGCTTTTAGGGGAGAATACTTTGTTGAAAATTACAGTAATCTAACTACCTCTATTTATATAGAACGGCTAAGACAGTCTCCTTTGGGAACGCTTAGTTTTAATCTTACAGGAGAAAATGGAGAGCCTGACCAATTAGATGCCATTACGACTTCTAAATTTGGTATTGATTTACGTTTTGCACCTAATTCCGATTATTTTCAAGGAAAGGTCAATCGGTATCCCATTTTAAATAATCACCCCATCTTTAATTTTACCTATCAAGGTGCTTTTGAAGGAGTACTAGGTTCTACTCATGCGTATCATAAAATTCAGATGAAAGTCTTTAAAAAATTCCATTTGTCCTTTTTAGGATTCACTAATATGGAGCTAGAAGTAGGGAAGTACTTTGGGAAAGGAGTACCTTATTTACTCCTTCATATTCCTAGAGCAAACCAATCCTACACGATGAACCAAAAGTCATTTAACATGATGAATTTTCTAGAATTTTCTAGTGATAGATATGTGAAATTGAATATTCGACACTATTTTAATGGTTTCTTTTTTAATCGTATCCCACTTCTAAGGAAACTAAAATTACGAGAGGCAATCACTTTTAAATCTATTTATGGTGGGCTAGCTCCAGAAAACAATCCCGCTTTGAATCCAGAATTGATTCAATTTACACAAACGGACGAAGGTATTCCTGAAACTTATACTTTGAGTAGAAAGCCATATATGGAGGCTAGTATAGGAGTGTTAAATATTTTCAAAATTGCAAGGATAGACTTAATAAAACGATTAACCTATTTAGACAACCCAAATATTTCTTCTTTTGCAGGAGTCAAAGGACTTGGGTTAAGAGGTATGATCTATGTTGAGTTTTAAAAATTTAAATCATATGAGTGTGTAAAGAATTGTGGGAACATATATATTAAATCTAAAGAACACAATAAGATGTTGACATTTTTAACCACGCTACAAACATATGAGGTACATAGGCCACATAGTTTTTAGAGAGGATCTTACTTCATAAAACTATCCAAGTATCTGGCTAGTGTCTAGTAAG
>JALZWC010000201.1 GCA_023300255.1 Saprospiraceae bacterium
AACTTCATAAGAACATCCATACTTGTCAATCTATTTGGCAACAAATGATGGATAAAGGGTTGAATCGCAATGCTTTGTGCATTAATCTAGGAGGAGGTGTGATCGGAGATATGGGTGGATTCTGTGCGAGTACTTACAAGCGGGGAATTGATTTTATACAAATTCCGACTACCCTACTCTCACAAGTAGATGCTTCGATTGGTGGCAAATTAGGAATTGATTTCAATCATGTAAAAAATAGTGTCGGGGTATTCCAAAATCCCAAGGCGGTCTTTATTAATCCTGATTTCTTGAAGACCCTCCCTAAATTAGAAATTAGAAGTGGTTTCGCAGAAATTATTAAGCATAGCTTAATCGAAGATGCCAAGCAATGGAAGAAAATCAAAGCTATCAAAAATTGGAAAAAAGTAGACTGGCCAACACTTTTAGTGCCTTCTCTCCATATCAAAAAGAGAATAGTAGAGATTGATCCTTTTGAAAAAGGCTTAAGAAAGGCACTTAATTTTGGACATACCATAGGCCACGCAGTGGAAAGTCAGTATTTAGAATCAAAAAAACCACTACTTCATGGCGAAGCAGTAGCTATTGGTATGATTTGCGAATCGTATATTAGCCACAAGCTGAGTAAATTATCCGCTAAAGATTTAAAAGGAATTTCTAAACTTCTAGTTCAGGTTTACGGAAAATACAAACTCCGTAAAAAGGATTATCCAGCCATGATCCGATTAATGCGAAAGGATAAAAAAAATGAAAAGAACGAAATCAACTTCACCTTGTTAAAAGCACCAGGTAAGTGTTTAGTCAATCAATCTGCAGATGTGCCTTTGATAGTCGAAAGTTTAGATTATTATCGAGCACTTAAATAGATATATCAGGGCGAACGAAAAGTCGTTTTTATAATACGTAAGTAGTCGGCCAAAAATAACCTAACATTAAAATGGCTTCTTTTCTCGCTATTTGTCTTTAAAAAAGGGCTTACGTAGCTAGGCTATGTGCGGCTTTTTTAAAAACAACTAGCAAAAAAATAAGCTCCTTTAAATTGTTATCTTATTTATGTCCGACTACTTAATCAATTGATAAGATATTCCTAAGGATAGCTAGAACTACGTGTCGGACACCTTTGGAGGTGTCCGACACGTAAGCAATCACTTTTTTTCAAGCATTTACACATTACGATAATGACTTTTCGTTCGCCTTAGTAGCTATATATAGAATTTGAGTTAAGATCAAGCTAAAATTCCAATATTTTCAAGGATATTGAAGTATATTTGTTATTAGGCTTGTTACTCTTTAAAAATGCCTGTCTGAAATTTAGATATTTTCAGAGGGGTGTTTCTTAAAAAATAACAAGTCTACTAGAAACCTATGATTTTAATTACACAATAAAATTAAGTGCTTAGTAAATACCTCTTTCTTCCTTATAGAAGAGATCCTATTATCTAAGTAGAAAACATAATACGTTCAAATAGTATGGAACCAACACTGTCGAGAAGTGAAATCCAAGAACAAAGAAAACCTACCTATAAAAAGATAGTCCGTGCTATGTGGCTCTTGCTAATCCTCGGAGTATTAGGCATTGCAGCTCTATTATTCTTCGCTTCTTCAGGGAAAATCCCTTCCTTTGAGAGCTTAGAGAATCCTAAAAACAGCTTTACTTCAGAGTTATATACTGTTGATGGGAATACTTTAGGTAGTGGTTATTTTACAGAGAATAGAGTACCAGTAGAATTTAGTGAGCTATCTCAAAATGTAGTCAATGCTTTATTAGCAACGGAAGATGAGCGATATTATGAGCATTCTGGTATCGATTTAAAGGGTTTGGCTCGTGTAGGTGTAAAAACGGTTGTTTTACAACAAAGTGCCGGTGGAGGTAGTACGATCACGCAGCAGTTGGCCAAATTACTATATACAAACAAAAATGAAGGTCGAGCGGAAAATGGCGTACAAAGGGGATTCCAAAAATTAAGAGAATGGATTACGGCCTTAAAATTAGAGCGAACTTATACGAAAGACGAGATTATAAAAATGTATCTCAATGAATTTAATTTCATTAATGGAGCTTATGGTATCAGAGCAGCAGCAGAGACTTATTTTGGTGAAGGGCAAGATTCTTTGAATGTACAGCAAGCCGCTTTATTAGTAGGTATGCTACAAAACCCATCTAGATTCAACCCACTTAGATTTGAAGAAAGAGCACTCAAAAGGCGGGAAATAGTCATGAAGCAAATGCAGAAAAACGGCTTTATGACTCAAGCTCAATATGACTCTATAAGAGTCTTACCTCTTGGTATCAACTTTACACGTAGCTCCCATAGAGATGGTATGGCACAGCATTTTAGAATGGTGCTTCGGGATGAATTGAAATCTTTGTTAAAAGATGGCGCCCGCAAAAAATCGGACGGTGAAAATTATAACATTTACCAAGACGGCTTAAAAATATATACGACTTTAGACTCTCGATATCAGCAGCATGCGGAATCTGCTATGCTAGAGCATATGCAACAAATACAAAAAACCTTTTGGAATGAGTGGAAACGAGATGATCCTTGGACTTATAGAGACGAAGATGACAGTCGGGAAGAACATGATCAAAAAGTTAAAATTAGACAGCGAACTTTAAAGCGGCTCTTACAAGAAACAGATTTATACAAAGAACTCCGAAAAGAGCATTTAGAACCTATCCTAGCGGAGGTGCAAAAAAGTTTTTCAAAAATAAAGATTAAAGATTCTGATCTCGAATTAATGGCCAATGGCAATAAAGGAGTTGCTCAATTGGTCAGTGATGATGCTATCTCTTCTAAGCAAGCTACTCAATACAGAACGGTAATGAGAAGCAGCAAATGGGATCAATTACTAAAGCAATGGAAGACATTCCAGGCGAAAGCAAAAGAAGCATTTGAGAAGCCTGAAAAAATGAAAGTATTTGCCTACAATAGTAAAATGGAGGTAGATACGACTATGACTCCTTTAGAAGCATTAAAGTATCATCGGATGTTTTTGCAAACAGGTATCATGGCGGTTAATCCAATCAACGGACATGTAAAAGCCTGGGTGGGTGGAGTTAACTTTAAGTATTTTCAATATGATCATGTTACTTCTCTTCGTCAAGTAGGTTCTACTTTCAAGCCTTTTGTATATGCAACTGCAGTTGGCAATAAGAATCTTTCTCCTTGTCAAAAAGTCTTAGATGTACAACACACGATAGGTGTGGGAGATGGACAGTTTGCCTTAGGTAAAGATTGGAGTCCTAAAAATTTCAGTGATTTCACCAATCAAGAAGTAACTCTTTTAGATGGTTTAAGAAGATCTTTAAATTCTGTTTCTGTTTGGTTAATGAAAGAATTGAATAGTGCCAGACCTGTTGTAGAATTGGTTTCTCAGATGGGAATTGATACAGATTCTAAATACTTAAATGGTCAAAAAAGGATACAAGCTGTTCCTTCTTTAGCATTAGGGGCAACTGATTTATCCGTGCAAGAGATGACAGGTGCGTATACTACCTTTGCCAATAATGGCTTCCATAGCAAACCTATTTTCATTACACGTATTGAAGATAGAAATGGTAAGGAAATATATAATAATCGCCCTGTTGAAAAGCCTGCACTGGATGCAACGACCAACTATATCATGGTAGAAATGTTAAAATATGCAGGGCAAGGCAAGAGGGGGTTTGGAGATATTAAGACTAAAGAATATGGAGGTAAAACAGGAACAACTAATGATGCCGTAGATGGATGGTTTATGGGTATCACTCCAAATCTAGTCGTAGGTACTTGGGTTGGTGGTGAAGATAAATGGATTCGTTTTAAACAAAAAGCAAACGGTCAAGGTGGTAGAATGGCGGCACCGTTCTTTGCAAAATTTTTGACTAGAATAGAAAATGATCCTGCTTTAGAATGGGATATAGAGGCTGAATTTTTCCGTCCTCCAGGAGAAATTCCAATAGAATTAAATTGTGATAAATACGAATCAAATACGCCTAAAGAAGGAGACGAGGATGGACTAATTCCTGAGGGAGATGATTTCTTCGACGATCCTTTTGGAGACGAAGAAGGAGAAGAGGAAGATAGTTTCTGGGATGAACAAGAAACTCCTATTGATACCATTGGTATTTTTTAAGTATTACTAACTAGTATTTTTTTAACCACATAGGTACATAGTGCACATAGCATGGTAAATCTATGTGCACTATGTACCTATATGGTTAAAAAATCTTCGTTTCCTTTTTTATATTTATTTACTTACCTAATAATCTCGTTGATTATTATCGTTAGTTGTAAGAATACTTCGTCTACGCTCCATTCAACGACTACTCACCTCGGCTTTTATCATTGGCAAACCAATTTTGAATTAAGCTCCAAAGAATCCCAATTTATAGATTCCTTAAAAGTCGGCCGATGCTATATTAAATTCTTTGATGTAGATTGGGATTTCCAACAGCAGCAAGCGATCCCTCATGCTTCTTTAGAAGTAGGTAGTCCACTCTCCGCTACTATTCAAATCGTACCAACTGTTTTTATTACCAATCGAACTTTCAAACATATTCCAACAACAGCCATTAAAGAACTAAGTGAGCGTATTGCCAAAAAAATCCTACAGCAGGCTACCAATTTTCCTACTCACTCCATTAGTTTAATTCAAATTGATTGTGACTGGAGTCTATCTACTAAAGCTGCTTATTTTTCTTTTTTAAAGGCCTTACAAAACCAACTCGCTAGTAAAGAAATTCAACTGTCTACAACCATTCGATTGCATCAAATAAAGTATGTAGACAAAACAGGTATTCCGCCAGTCTCCAAAGGCTTATTGATGTTTTATAATATGGGAGAAGTTAGTAATTCTAAAACGGTCAATTCTATATTGGACCTTGTCGTTGCAAAAAAATACACCTCCTATCTCGATCAATACCCATTGCCTTTAGATATCGGATTGCCTTTATTCCAATGGGGTGTCTTGTTTAGAAATGGGAAAATGATTCAATTAATCAACCAACTCCAAGATAGTGAATTAGCAGATTCTACTCGTTTTGTAGCTACAACTCCTGGGCAATGGACAGTCTTAAAAGATACTTATTTGAATGGTTTGTTTTTGTATGAAGGAGATGATATAAGATTAGAGTCTGTTACTAAAAAAGAATTACTATCGGCAGCAGATATTTTACGACCCTATTTTTCTGGAAAAGAATTTGATTTACTTTTTTATCATTTAGACGAATCGGTTTTGACTAATTTTAGTGTTGCTGATTTGAGGGAGGTGGATAGGAGGTTTAAAGAATGAGAAAATTAAATTCAGAATATACTAGTGAAAAGATCTCGAAATTTCACTATTACTTTTTACGGGGACGAAGCTACGCTCCTTAAATTCCTGATGAATATTTTTGCTATAGACGGGTCCGAAGCTACGCTCCTTATTCTATTTTACAAGGGGCATCGCCACGACACCGTCTATAGAGATAATCACTTTTCCTTTCACTAAGGAATGTGTATGGAATAAGTTCGTAATTTAGGGTAGCTTATTTTGTTCTTAGTTTTTGCTTTAATGAAGGATAATTGTTGATACTTTGACTGA
>JALZWC010000202.1 GCA_023300255.1 Saprospiraceae bacterium
AAGCGAAATTTATCTCTATTCTCTGCTCTCTATTCTCTGCTCTTTTCTTATGTATAGTAGTATGATGTCTAATACCAAGTAATCATATTTTACTTGAATTAAAAAATAATAATATGCAAGCTCAAGCTATAGATACAGCAACACAAGCACTAGAGGTAGCTAACAATGGCTTATTTACAGCCAACAATACATGGATGCTAGTGTCCACCGCACTCGTTTTTATCATGCACCTTGGATTCGCTGCTTTAGAATCAGGTTTTGTTCAGCAGAAGAACGTGGTGAATATTCTTTTCAAAAATTGCATGATCGTTGCGATCGGTCTTTTATCTTATTATGCAGTCGGATTCAATTTAATGTATCCAGGAGGTGATCCAGGAGCGTACTTCGGATTTGCTGGATTTGGATTGACTATGCCAGAGGGAGCGGCAGGCTTAATTGGTTATGCTGGCGGAGCCTATACCTACTGGACAGATTTTATTTTCCAAGCGATGTTTGCAGCTACTTGTTGTACGATCGTTTCTGGAGCTGTAGCAGAAAGAATAAAATTAGGTCCATTCTTAATATTCTGTGTCTTATTTGTTACCATTTCCTATCCTATTACGGGGATGTGGAAGTGGGGTGCAGGTTGGTTGGATGCGATGGGATTTTATGATTTTGCAGGTTCTACTTTAGTTCACTCTGTAGGAGGATGGGGTGCATTAGCAGGTATTATTTTATTAGGCCCTCGTGCTGGGAAGTATACAAGAAATGGTATTAAACCAATCCCTGGACACAGTATGCCATTAGCTGCTATTGGGGTATTCTTATTGTGGTTTGGCTGGTTTGGTTTTAATGGTGGTTCTGTATTATCAGGCGATCCTGGTTTGGTATCTCTGGTATTTGTTACGACTTCAATGGCTGCGGCAGCAGGAGCTATAGGTGCATTTGTTGTTTCTTATGTGATGTTCAAATATTATGATTTATCGATGGTTTTAAACGGCATCTTAGGTGGCTTAGTTGGTATTACAGCAGGTGCAGATTTAATGTCTCCAGGGGAGGCTATTATGATCGGTTTAATAGCAGGTGCAATTATTCCTATGTCTGTAGTATTTTTTGATAAAATGAAATTAGATGATCCTGTAGGTGCTACCTCTGTACATTTAGTCTGTGGTATTTTCGGAACATTGGCGGTGGCTATTTGGGGCGATAAAGCTGGAATGGGGCAGTTAGTGACTCAGTTAACAGGTATTGTTGCCATTGGTGTATTTACTTTTACTTTTGCTTTTCTTGTATTCTTTATCTTAAAAGCTACAGTAGGTATTCGAGTAGATGAAGAAGAAGAAGCAAGAGGTTTAGATATTGCAGAGCATGAAATGCAAGCTTATAAAATGTAACTTTTTGACAAGTTTATCTAGTTAGTTGACATTGCCACGAAGACACCAAGCGAGTTATACCTGATGTTCTTCGTATCTTAGAGATAAGAAGTGTCAACTACTTTTGTGATTTGGATAAACTTGCCAATTTTTAAAAAAAAAGTTCTAACCTGCCCGTTCGTACCTTCAGGCAGGCGGACTTAAGTTCAAGCCTGAATTTCTTGGAAGGCAGGTTCAAAATATTTTGACAGTATTAAAATTAAAAAAATATATAATGAAAATATCATTACAAAAAATAACACTAATCCTTTTTTCAATATTTATCAGTAATGCGACTTTTGCACAAGAAAAAGTACTAGATAAGGTAATCAGTTTAGTAGAAGATATTATTGAAGCAGAAAAAGAAGAGGAAGAAGAAGTAACAACAGGTCTAACTATCTCTGGATCGGCAGATACTTATTTTAGAGCAAACCTAAGTGGTGGTACTAATGATATTACAGATGGTGGTACTTTTGCACCAGTTTCTTCTTTCGCTAATTTGCCAGGTTTTTCTTTAGGTATGGCCAATTTAATAGGTAAATATGAACAAGATAAAGGTGGAGTAGTAGTGGATTTGGTATTTGGTCCTAGAGGTTCAGATGCGGTATTTGCATCCCCGTTATACTCTAATTCTGCGAATATAATTAACCAACTATATGCTTATTGGAATGTGAGTGATAATGCTACGATCACTATGGGTAATTTTAATACATTTTTAGGATACGAAGTGATATCGCCAACAGGTAATTTCAATTACTCCACTTCCTATGCTTTTTCTTATGGCCCATTTTCTCATACAGGGTTAAAGTTAGATATAGCAACAGAAAGTGGTTTTAGTATAATGGCCGCTATTTTAAATCCTACGGATATTACAGAATTTAATCCAACTGGCGATTATTTCTTTGGTGCCCAATTAGGGTATGGAGGGTTTTATTTGAATGGTTTATTTGGAGATGATTATACTCAATTTGATATAACAGGTGGAGTAGATGTATCAGATAAATTATACTTAGGTATTAATGCAACGATTACAGATGCAGGTGATGATGTAGGTTTTTATGGTGCGACCCTATATGCGCAATTAGCAACTAGCGATAATTTTAAGATTGGCGCGAGATATGAATTCTTTGAAGATGAAGATGGTAATTTCGCTTTAGGTTCTAACGTACTAGATACAAACGTTTCTGACTTTACGCTATCGGCTAATTATTCCGTAGGTAATTTAACGATTATTCCAGAGCTTAGATTTGATAGTGTATCAGAAGATCTTTTCATTGATTCAGACGGGGAAGCAGGAGGTACTTTGACTTCCTTTGTATTAGCATTTGTATATGGGTTTTAGATGTATGTAAGTACTTGGACATAAATAAAGAACACAATATATATTTTTAACCACATAGATATATAGGTCACATAGGTATTATGCTCTATGTGACCTATGTATCTATGTGGTTTAAAATATTACGTTTAATTATGTCCAAGCACTTAGTTACTAAACTTTGAAGAATTACTAAACGTTCGCTTCAATTGTTAAGATATAATAGAAAAAAATCATAAATTTGCGGCTTTAAAAAAAATATATCTGTTTTTAAACAGATTGAAATTCGGTTTTATTTAACACTTTAAACAACTTTAAAAATGGCTAAGTTAAAGCTTGAGTACATTTGGTTGGATGGTTACCAACCAACCCAATCAATGAGAAGTAAGACAAAAGTTATTGATTCTTCAAAAGTCAAAGGAAAATTAGACGTAAGAGACTGTCCAGTATGGTCTTTTGATGGCTCTTCTACTCAACAAGCAGAAGGAGGTTCTTCGGATTGCTTATTGAAGCCTGTATTCACTTGCGTAGATCCAGATAGAAAGAATGGATACTTGGTAATGTGTGAAGTATTAAACGCAGACAATACACCTCACGTTTCTAACGGACGAGCTACTATTGCAGATAATGATAAAGATTTCTGGTTCGGTTTTGAGCAAGAATACACTTTATGGGATCCAGAAACGAAGAAGCCTTTAGGTTTCCCGAAAGATGGTTACCCAGCTCCACAAGGGCCGTACTACTGTTCTGTAGGTTCACAAAATGCATTTGGTAGAGAAATTATTGAAGAGCATTTAGACATTTGTTTAGACGCAGGCTTGAATGTAGAAGGAATCAATGCAGAAGTAATGGCAGGTCAGTGGGAATACCAGATTTTCGCAAAAGGAGCAGCAGAAGCAGGAGATCAAATTTGGGTATCAAGATATTTATTAGAAAGAACATCAGAGAAATATGGTGTTGTTATCAATTGGCACTGTAAGCCTGTGAAAGGGGACTGGAATGGTTCTGGTATGCATGCTAATTTCTCTAACACAGAGTTGAGAACAGCAAATAGCAAGAAGAAATTTGAAGCTATTTGTAATAAATTCGCCAGTAAAAAAGCGATTAGTAATTCTATCGAAGTATACGGTGCAGACAATGAGCAAAGATTGACTGGTTTACATGAAACTCAGGCGATTGATAAATTCTCTTTCGGTGTATCTGATAGAGGCGCATCTATCCGTATCCCTGTATTAGTACCAGCTAATGGTTGGAGTGGATACTTAGAAGATCGTCGTCCAAACTCTGCGGCAGATCCTTACAAGGTAGCAGCAAACATTATCAAGACGGTAAAAGGCAAAGTATAGATAAAATAATGATCAATTATTGATTATTATTCAATCTAAAACTTAGCCGTTTTAAACTAAATTTGCCCTGTAATTGCTTAGGTTATTTAATTATAATTTGTTGCAGTTGCAGGGTGTGATTTAGAAGATGGCTTTCCGTTTAGAGAAAAAGCGAACTAAATTTTTAGTTCGCTTTTTGTTTTTCCCAAAAGATCAACTTCCCACCAAATATTTTTTTGACCGCTTTATAACTTTTTGGTACTTCGTCTTTATAACTAAAATAAGTTGCCAGTTTTGTTCCTATTGGTAAGGCTTCTAATTGATTCTTTACATATAAAGAGTAGATTGTATATAATTCTTTGTTTAAAGTAACGTCCTGATCAATCTCTCCAGAAGGGTCTACATTTTCATAAAAAGCATTAAAATGGTAAAAGGCAGAATACTGCTTAAAATCAATATTGGTGATGTTCGATTCAATAAATGTCGTATTGCTTAATTGATATTCTTTAGACAATTCTTCGGCAACAGTTACCAATTTAGCTCGCTGCTCTACTCCTGTAAAATGGCCTTCTTTTGTTACTGCACCTATCATGCAAAATTTTCCAGCTCCTGCGCCTATATCCAATACCTTTGATGATGGAGAATCTACTAAGTAGTCCGCTGCAGCAATGGCAACCTCTACTAAGGTAAAATGAAATTCAGCTATATCTCTTAATTGCTTGGTGTATAGTTGATCGAAACTTACGTCTCCTTTTGCTATTCTTTCTTTTAAAGTCATTTTTATTGTTCTTTTGTAAATATAAACGATGTGATAACATTAAGTGAACAATTTTGATTACATTTTGATTACATTTTGCATTATCGTTACTTCATTATTTAAATACGAAGGCAGAGCCTTCCTAGATAGTAGGCACAAGGCAATAGCCTTTGCGCCAGCGAGCAGTATTATTTGCGTCGCTCACAACCTAGATAGATCCGTGTTATCAGCGTGGCTAAGAAATAGCTTCGTGCCTGCCTGGCTAAGACAGGTTGAATTATATCTAGTTGGACTTGCTTCAACTTAATCAACTGAAATTTATCTAAAAACATGAATAACAAAACATTAGTAATCACAATCATTATAGCAATAACTACTTGCTTTCTGAATCAGCTATGCATAGCTCAAGTAAATCAGGAGCAACCTAATATATTATTGATTATAGGAGATGATATGGGGGTAGACATTGTAGAAGGCTACCAAGAAGGAGGCATTAAAGCGAATACGCCCCATTTGAATAGTCTAAAAGAACGGGGCATCACTTTTTCAAATGCTTGGGCAAATCCTAAATGTAGCCCTACTAGAGGAACTATGATGAGTGGTAAGTATGGCGTGAAAACAGGTGTTACGAATACACCAGGTGTACTAGATCCCATCCATACTTCTTTATTCAAAGAACTAAATAATCGCACAAATGGCGCTTACGCAGGGGCCGTTATTGGGAAATGGCACATTGCTAATACAAGCGATTTTACGCAACCAGCTGAACATGGGATAGATCACTATGAAGGTAGCTTTCCCGCTGCAGTGGAGGATTATTATAATTGGGAAAAAATAACGAATGGAGTGGCCTCGCAGGTTACGGAATATGCTACGACTCATCTTACTGATAGGGCAATAGATTGGATTAACACTCAGAACCAACCTTGGTTTTTATGGTTGGCTCATGTAGCACCACATTCCCCTATTCATGTGCCGCCAAGTGATTTATTCACGACGCCAGTTAGTAGTAGGCTAACTAGATATATCGCAATGATAGAGGCAATGGATGCAGAGATTGGCAGATTACTAGAGAATATTCCTTCTGCCGTATTAGATAATACTATTATTTTATTTATAGGAGATAATGGTACGCCTAATAATGTATTACAACAGTACCCAGAAGAGCATGGCAAAGCTACTTTGTATCAAGGAGGAATCCATGTGCCTATGGTGGTAGCTGGTGCGGGAGTATCTAGGCAAAACGAAGTGGAAGCAGCTATGGTTAATTCGGTAGATTTTTACGCGACTATTTTGGAAATAGCTGGTGTAGATTTATCTGGAGGTATTCACAATAGCCTCAGTTTTAAGCCGCTATTAACGGTTTCTAATAATAATACTCGGCCATATAACTACACAGAATTAGGCGAAGATTGGACGATTCGAAATGAGCAATTCAAATTGATTCAATTTGCGAATGGAGCACAAGAATTTTATGATTTAACGGCTGACCCATTGGAAACGAATAATCTAATAAGTGGTTTGTCCGCCGAGCAGGAAACGATTAAGACAACATTAGAAACAGAAGGAATACAAATTAGGACAGATTGGTCTTGTAATGATTTAATTTTAAATGGAACGGAGGTAAGTATAGATGATTGTGCAGTTATCGTGGGAGAGGGAGACAACCCGTCCAACCCTTCAAACTGCACCCATGATAATACCTTGAGTACGACTAATATAGGATGTTGCGATACGCCTAATCATCCTAATGCCTATTTTGAGTCAACTATTAATGATACTAGAACGATCTATTCTAATAATTTTCCTAATCATAGTTTTTGCTTTAACCCAAATAGAATTCCTGAGCCTACCTATTATCAATTTGAGTTAGATGCAACGCCTCAAAAAGCAGTATCCTCTTCTTCTATCATTAGAGCGAATGGTCGCCCGTTAAGATATTATGGTGTGGCAGTAAATGGAGTGGTAATGGCACCAGCACCAGCTACTCCTTTCATTTTTGAAAATACTCAAACTGGAGAATTTAATTGGGATTGGGTATTTGAACCGACCAATACGCAAGGGGATGGTCGAGATTTAGTTGGCTTAGATTGTGCATCCGCACATACGGGGCCGCAAGGCTACCATTATCATGGCAATATGTTTGAGTATGTAGAAGGAATTCAAGCTGGTATTTCTACAGCAAATACGCCTCCTACTCAACCACTTCATATTGGATGGGCTGCAGATGGTTTTCCGATTCTTTACCGATTTGGACCTGATGATAATGGAGCTTTAACATTATTACAACCAAGTTATCAACTGATA
>JALZWC010000203.1 GCA_023300255.1 Saprospiraceae bacterium
AAATCTTACGTAGCTAGGCTATGTGCGACTTTTTTAAAACCAACTAGCAAAAAAATAAGCTCATTTAAATTGTCATCTTATTTATGTCCGACTACTTATTTTCGTTTAAAAGCAACAAAATTTTATCTGTTTTTAAACGAAATCGGTCTCTATTCTCTACTCTCGCTTCTCTATTCTAAAAACCTGTAAGGTTTTAAATTTTATCGTCCAAGATAGTGCTCTGCAAAGAAAGTCTTATATTCTACAGCACTTTTATTTCTTAGAATTTCTCTGTAGTTAAATTGATTAACCACAAAGAAAGCAAATTCGTCTTTAATGCTGATATAGCTTTCAATATCTCTTTGTGCACCATCATAGTACTTCATTGCCCCTTCTTTATTTTTGAATTTTCTAATAATAATTAATGGTCTATTGGTATCACTACCTAAATAAATATTAGAAATTCTGAGTTGATCTAGACGGTGATTTTTTCGATGATAATCAGATATATTAGCTTTTACCTTAGTTAAGTTTACTTTTTGATCGAAGACCACAATACCATAGTGTACCTTATCATCTTCTATTTTAAAAATTTCATTAGCCGCCTCTATTTTATCTGGATCTAACAAACCTGCATCTACGATGGATTGATCGCCTAGTAATCTTAATATCTCTTTAGCTCGCTTTTCTTCAGGAGTACTAGGGTATGTTGTAATGATATCTTTCAAAGCGACAATATAAGCATCCTTATTTTCTACTTTACCAAGACTCATAGCACCTAATAAGGCAAAACGGGCTTGGTGAGAATTGTTCTTACCAAACCTACCTGGCACAGCATCTACCATTTTTTTGACTTCTGGATAGTTGTTGGCAGTAAATTGAGCGTAGGTCTCATTGTAGTATTTATTGACTTGAATTTCCTTATTTTGACTCTGTGCAAGGTAATTAGGATCTTTTAAGACTCTTGCATAAACGGAACTTGGATATTTGTCCATTATCTTATCAAAAAACGTTTGGGCCTTGGCTGCATCTCCTAAATCCTTGTAGGCCAAATACATGAAATACCAAGAATCTACTTCATGCTTTGTACCAGGGTATCTAGTATTTAATTCTTCTAAGGTTTTAATACATTTTTCATTCTTATCTAGTCGATCTCTGTACAAGGTACCTAATTCAAAAAGAGCCGTTTCAATTTTATTATTAACGACTTGTTTCTCTTCGTCCGTACTAGGTACTCCTTTGAAATAAGCATTAATTTCCTCATCAGTCAGTGCTTCTTCATAGATAGACGCATCTTCGATGTTGTCATTGATGTCACCAGAATTAGCACTAGCTCTCCGCCAGTTATTTTCCAGCTTAACCCGTCCAGGCCAAGTCTTTGCAAATTCTCTACTCCCTCTCTTTATTGCTTTTTCATTATAGGCAAAGAAATTACTTTTTCCTGCTAAATCAGCTCTAACATTACCAGCAGATAGCGTTTTAGGAATTGGACCATTAGACTTACTAGATGATTTAGTAGTAGTCGCTAATCCTTTAGCTGCTGCTAGTGCGTCATTTACTTCTTGACGTTTCATTTTAGCAGCTAACTTTCGTCGTTCCTTATCTGTCAGAGTACTCATTCTAAGTAAGCTATCTTGCAAAGTGATGAGTTCTATATTCTTGGCAATATCTATTAGGCCCTCACTTCTTTTTTTGATGTCAAAATATCGCTCATCATTTTTAGAAACAGAAGTTAGTGCAGCATCATAATTTTTCTTAGATTCTACAAAATTCTCCTCTTCAAAATATAGGTCAGCTAATAATAAATGAGATTCTCCTTTTTGCGCTGTATTCAAGGAATTAGTTTCCAATGAACTAGACAAGTATTCAATCGCTTTCTTATTATCGTTTGCTTGAATAGCAATATCTGCAAGTACAAAATAAATTTGATCTTGATAGTCATTATTTTTTGCCTCCTTCAACATTTTTTCTAATTTCTTTTCCGCAATATCCGCAGTCAAGTTACCAGATCGTAAAGAGTTTTTTAGCACATATAATTCAGAAGCAAAATCTAATTCATACTCTGTACTATATTTTTTAGCTTGCTGAAAATTAGCAAGTGCTTCGTTATTTCTTCCAGATTCTTGATGGATTTGGGCAAGAATAAAAGAATATCTAGCCTTGTCATTTCGATCATCTGCTAATTCAATAGCTGATAATAAAGGTTCAATAGCTGCTTCATTTTGATCCTGCTCCAAAAAATAATATGCTTTAGCAGGGCCAACGATTGCTAAGACTTCGTCGGAAAGATTAGTAGTATTTTCTAGTTCATTAAACATTCTTTCCGCCCCTAAAAAATTTTCTCGTTCTACATAAGTCATAGCCAACCAAATCAATCCCTCATGATAGGCAGGTCGTTTTTTAAGAAAATCTTTTTCTGCTTCATTTACCTCTTTCTTATTATTTGCTTCCTCTTCTCTTTTTGCTTCTTCTTCCTCCGCTTTTTTAGCAGCGGCCATTTTTTCTTTGGCAGAAGGGCCTTTTACAATTTTCTCTCCTTTTTTTCTAGCTTTCTTTGTAGCTTCTCTTTCTTTGGCTACTTCTTTTGCCATCTTTTTACGATCCTTCTTCTTGCTATCTATTTCTTTTTGCTTCTCTTTTTTACCTTTTTTAGTCTTAGAACCTTTCTTTTTAGCTTTCTTTTGTTTTCTAGCTTTCTTTTTGGCAATCGCTTGAGGATTAAACTCTGCTATCATATATTCAAAAGCTTCTTCAGCGGACTCGTAATCTTGCTTCAGGAACTGAGATTTACCCATCAATAAATAGCAATCATCTACCCAATCCGCTTCTCTATGAAGAGAGACTACAACGGACACTTTCTTGATCGCCTTGTCCATATCTTCTGATACGATCTTTGGATCTTCCGTTTCTGTAAACTTAAAGACCGGTAAAATTTTATTGTGATTGTCTTGATGCTGTTCATTAAGGCTCAATACACTTGCTTCATACAATACATTTGCATTGAAGTAGCCATTATATTTGGAGGTAGTATTGTGATATAGCTTTTGCATAGCAGATAGGTCCCCCTTTTTCTTTTGAGTGACACAACTGTTTAGAACTAGGAAAGTAAGTAGTGAGACTACCAAGAAAATTGGAAGTCTGTTGTTGCTACCGATCATTTTTTATTTTCTTTAAAATTAGACATAAGGTCTAATCTATTCTTGATTACAAAGATGTTGCCTATCTTGGTTTTACGTTTATTCAACTGGATTGTTGGTTTCAAAAGTGAAATTATCCAATTATTCCACTATTATAAACCATCTAATACCGTCAATATTGTTATAAAAACTGGATTTAATCTAATAATTGGCAATTGTGTTAGACATTTGTAAAAATGCTTCTACCTTTGCGGCGCAAATATAGGACTTTGGTAGGTACTTGCTTCTGTATAACAGTAGACCGCAAAAGGAATTACGTTTTACTGATAGCTAATAGAAATTTCATATTATGGGAGATAAACAGGAAGAACAAGACTGGAAACAGGCCCTAAAAACGCGACTAAAAACAAATTATCGTTTAGTGGTCATGAATGATGATACTTTTGAAGAAGTACAAACGTATCATTCTAACTTTTTAAAAATAGGGTCTATTGTTACTTTGGGTACACTCTCTGTTGCCCTGTTAACTGGAATATTCTTATTATTAACTCCAGTAAAGGATTTATTTTTTAGAGGGGAAAAGGAAAATATTGAACTAGAAAGTAAGATCCAAGGTTTAGAAAAGCAACTTCAAGCACAACAGCTATGGGCAGAAAATATTCGGAAAGTCTTGATAGGAGATGTAGATACCATTGGGACTGGTCATAATGAACTGGATATGGAAGCAGATAGTATGGTCGTACTTGCAGAAAGAAGTGAAATAGATAAAAAGTTTAGACAAAGTTTGGAAGTAGAGCAACAAGAAAATATAAATATTGCTAATATTAATCTACCTCAAGCAGAACTACCACTAGGACAGCGGTTCTTTTCGCCACCAGTAAGTGGAGAGATATCAAAGAAATATGATGGCCCCGAAAAGCATTATGGAGTGGATATTATTGCACCTAAAAATACGGCTATTAAAGCTGCACTAGACGGGTATGTGATTTCGGCAGATTGGAATTTAGAGACGGGAAATACCATTGCGATTCAGCATAAGGATAATGTAATTACTTTTTATAAACACAATTCCGCTCTTCTTAAAAAAGTGGGAAATATGGTCAAAGCTGGAGAAGCTATCGCCATTATAGGTAATACAGGCGATCATTCTACGGGGCCACATTTGCATTTTGAATTGTGGCACAAAGGAATACCTGTTGATCCTATGGACTTTATCAATTTTAATTAAAACAGACACATGAAGGCATACGTTTTCCCTGGACAAGGGGCACAATTCGAAGGGATGGGTAAAGAATTATACGAAGGCGGAGGCATGGCAAAAGAACTATTTGCAGAAGCCAATGCGATATTAGGATATTCTATTAGTGAGGTAATGTTTAATGGGACTGCGGAGCAGTTAAAGCAAACGAAAATAACACAACCTGCTATATTTTTACATTCTATCATTAAGTCAAAACTGGCAGGTGCAGATTTTCAACCAGATGTAGTAGCGGGCCACTCTTTAGGCGAATTTTCTGCTTTGGTAGCCAACGGTGCCTTGACGTTTCAGGACGGACTCCGATTGGTTCAAAAACGGGCCTTGGCGATGCAAAAGGCTTGTGAAGCAGTGGAAAGTACGATGGCTGCAATCGTTGGATTAGAAGATGAGAAAGTAGAAGCTATTTGTGCAAGTATTACAGATGAAGTTGTAGTTCCTGCTAATTATAATTGCCCAGGCCAATTGGTTATCTCTGGAAGTGTAAAAGGAATAGAATTAGCTGTGGAAAAATTAAAAGAAGCTGGAGCAAAGAGAGCAATCGTATTGGCGGTTGGGGGAGCTTTTCATTCTCCTTTAATGGAGCCTGCAAAAGCGGAGCTACAAGCAGCCATTGAAAGTACGACTTTTATTGCGCCTACATGTCCAATTTATCAAAATGTGACTGCCTTAGCATCAATCGATCCTGAAGAAATTAAAATGAATTTGATTGCGCAATTAACGGCTCCTGTAAAATGGACTCAAACAATGCATAATATGATCGCAGATGGCGTAGCGGAATTTGTGGAGGTAGGCGGCACTGGTAAGGTGCTTAAAGGAATGATTTTGAGGGTTAACCGTCGAATGCCAATTAGTGCTATTTAAAATTGAGAGATTTTAGCGGACTTAGTTAGGAATGTGTATGAAATAACTTCGTAATTTATGCTGCTTCTTTTGCTCTTATTTTTCACTTTAATTCAGTCAAAGTATCAACAATTATC
>JALZWC010000204.1 GCA_023300255.1 Saprospiraceae bacterium
GTCAAAGTATCAACAATTATCCTTCATTAAAGCAAAAACTAAGAACAAAATAAGCTACCCTAAATTACGAACTTATTCCATACACATTCCTAAGCTATTCTAGGAATAATTTTTTCTATAGGTACACTTAAGATACCTGTTGCACCAATTTTCTCTAAAGGGCGCACCACCTCCCAAAATTCATCTTCCGTCATCACTGCATGTATAGCCACCCAATTATCATCTCGTAAGTTCATGATTGTTGGACTTTTCACTTTTGGTAAAATAGCAATTACTTCCTCTAATTTATTTTTAGGCGCATTTAACATGACATACTTTCTATTCTTAGCATTTAGAACAGCATCAATCCGAAACAAAAGATCGTCTAGTATTTGCTGCTTATCCGTATCCAAATCTTTATTAGCTATCAGTACCGCTTGAGATTTCATTAAGGTCTCTACCTCTTCTAATCCATTATTCAATAAGGTAGCTCCTGTACTTACAATATCAAAAATACCATCTGCTAGACCAATTGTTGGGGCAATTTCAACAGACCCTCCAATCTCATGAATCTTTACTTGCACTCCTTTCTCTTTCAAACATTCTTTTAAAACATTTGGGTAAGAGGTAGCTACTTCTTTGCCATCAAACCATTTAATTCCTTCAATATCATAAGTCGGTATATCTTTCTTAGGAATAGCTAAACAAAGCCGACATTTTGAAAATCCTAAAGCTCTAGCAATTCTAATATCTTTATTCTTTTCAACTACTTCATTTTCTCCTAGTATTCCTAAGTCTGCAATACCATCTTGTACGTATTGTGGAATATCATCATCTCTTAGCATCAAGACTTCTAATGGAAAATTGACCGCTTTCACTTTTAGCGTTTTTTTACTATCAGGTATATTAATCCCGCATTCTTTTAGTAAAGCTTTTGACTTGTCGCTTAAACGACCTGATTTCTGTATAGCTATTCTTAACTTATTCATTCGATTGATTGCAAAGGAATGCTGCGAAAATAGATTCTGAATCTATTGTTGACACGTTCCTAAGGGTTACTAAAAAGCAAAAGCGGCTTATCATCTTTTCAATGATAAGCCGCTTTCCGTTAATATTATGTACCCCATAAAATCACGACCGTATCATCTCCTAGTAGGAGTAATTAAAGTGCGATGATGATGGTTAATAGTAAATATCATAATATTTTCTTTGTAAACTACCACAAAAGTAATATTTCATTATTAACTTTGCAACAGACAATTCCTGAATTCTTAAATGCAAATAGATAGAAATACCTTGTTTTATTACTGATTGAACAGTAAAACCTCTATTTTGGGCCTCCAAATAGATACAGTTCTAGATAAATCATATGCAATAAATGAAGAAAATCAGCCGATTAAGTACTAATCACATGAGAAAAACTCCTTTTTCTTGAACATTTCCTATGTAAAAATCGTACAGAAATCTGTCCTCTTTTAGAAAAAAATTCGTCAACACAATACATAATTGATAAACACAAGAAGCTGTAAATAATAAAACAACTGCTTCCCATCGTTTTGAATAAAGTAAAACCATGAGAGACAACATTGCATTTTTAGAGTTGAAGTTTGGTAATATCTACGGTGGTTACGCTAACTTTTTTGCAATTAGTGATATTTCTCTGTTAATCTTTGATCCATCTACTAATAGAATTTTTATTGAAAGTTTAGCGATCAATGCAGATGTAGATGTAGTATGGGTCAACTCCAAGGTAAATGAATTAGGCCACACTATTGGTCGTTCTAAGCAAGTCATTAACTTAAGAACCCGCAGAAAAAAACCGTTTAAGGAAGAATTCGCATTAGATGAAGATTCTTTAAACTTTGCCTTCAATAGAATTCGACCGACTCGGAGATTCATTAAGAGTTTCTTCATGAAGAATTTCAGAAAGTACAATATTAGAAATATTGTAACTTTTGATGGTAAAAGAGATATTTTCCTTTGTGAAAAATCCGGTGTTATTTTCAGAGGAATGCGCGTATATGATTTGCAGAAAGCTTTAAATAAAGAATTCAATTACCTATTTTCTTTAAATAAATTAGGCGTAGCAACAAATATAAGATACGATCAAGGCGATGGTAATCTAAAATCTAATAATTTAAAGTATTGGATTCACCCAATCGCAGCTAGACAATTGCGTCCTAGATCTGCTGCTTGGGATGCTGCAAGAATGTTTATGGTTTATCAAGAGTTTAATGATCATAATGGAGATTTCACGATGAAATCTGCTCTATTGGTCAATCAGATTCAAGCTATGAAAGATGCAGAAGCAGAAGAAGCTGCTGCACAAGCAGCATTAGCACCTCCTGTTGAAGAAGCAGCACCTGTTGAAGAAAAAGCAGTAACACCTCCTGTAGGAACAGATGATGCAGTAGTTCCTGCTACAGAAGAAGCAGTCGCAGCAGCTGCCGCAGCAGATGCAAAAGCTGCCGCTACAGAAGAAGCAGTAACAGCTACTACAAAAACTACAGAAGATAAACCTAGTGAATAAATAGTAAGTTTTTCTTATAAAGATCTAAAAAGCCTTATATGTATGATACATATAAGGCTTTTTTAGTGGAGAGAAATCTGATAAAGGAAGACTTGGCAACGGTCTAACTCCCTATTTCTAAACAATCCTCTTAGGCAAAGAGTAAGAATAAATTAGCCATTTTAACCTGCCCAGCAAGCCCGTCCGCTTTGCGGTCTGTCTAAAG
>JALZWC010000205.1 GCA_023300255.1 Saprospiraceae bacterium
TTGGTGGAGTGAGGGGAATTTCCTCTTCTGTAACCGGTGGATTTATAGAATCCGTTTCATCGCAATTAACTAAGCAAAGAGCAAATAGGAAAAAAGAGAGAATAATTTTAAAATTGTTTAAGGTCATGTATGTGTAGTGATTTCATAGAAATTGTTTAAGAATGTAGACTGAAACCCGCCTGCTCTGCGATCGGGTAGGTTAGTTGTAAGTGCTTGATTGTTAGGACATAGTCTTTTTTAATTTTCGTAGTCTTAGCTACGGGAATTAGCTTCACAACTCAGAGAGTTGTGCTACAATCCTACCATTTTTTAAGTTGACAATCTAAAAAAGGCGAAGTCATTTAGCTTTGGAAATTAATTATGCATATTGTTTCGAATAAGGTTTACTAAACCTGTCTTATGCAAAAAATAATTTCAGAGCTAATTAACGATCAATGACTTGCAAATAAATTAGTTATACATTTTTAAACAACTTCATAATTATTTAGGAGAAAGTTCAAGTTTTAATCAGCTTAATAATTGTCTCTGCCAATAGGACAGGATATTCCATAGGAATTAAATGTCCTGCATCTTTATATTCTATTAAATTAGCAGCAGGTTGTTTTTGTTGCCATTGCTTCCATAGCTCGTCTGTAATAACATTAGTATGCTCCGCTTTTATAACTGTCAATGGTTTTTTCATTTGTACCAAATCAGAAAAAATGTAAGGTGCAGTAATATAGACTTGTGTTTCCCATGCTTTAGGATAGGCTAACGTTACCCCACCTTGTTTACTAGGTATTATTGCGGCGTTGATGAAATCATTTAAAACACTATCAGAAAATCTTTTAAAAACCCTTTTCGTTCGCCAAGAATCAAAGACCTCCTGTTTATTATTCCATTGATCCCTTCTTTTAGAAGAAGACTTGGCAATAGGAATCATTCTTTTTAAGAACGAATTTGGGAAAAATTTAGTCCATAAATTATATTTTTTCGGGAAAATGACAGGATCTATCAAAACTAATTGTTCGAAAAGGTCTGGCCGTTTCATGGCTGCTATCGAAGAAATAGTGCCACCCATAGAATGCCCCATACCAACTACATTTTTCAAGCCTTGTTCATCCATAAAGCGGATTAGGTCATCGGCAAAAGTACTCCAGCTTTTTACTGCATGTGGAGATTGTCCTCCCCAAAGAGGGCGGTATTTACTGGCAATAATTTCATGATCCTTTAGAAAGGGCTTCATAAACTGTTCATAGCCTTCAGGAGGGTAGCCATTGGCATGTGCAAAATGAATTATTTTTCCTTCCCCTCCGAAATGATGAAAGGGGATAATTGGTTTTTTAGACATGTTTTGTTTCCTTTATTTTTACAACATTAAGTAGTACTTGGACAAAATTAAATGTAATATTTAAACACATAGGCACATAGTAAACATAGGCTATGTGATCTATGTGCCTATGTGTTTAGATAAAATTATAATTGTGTTCTTTATTTTGTCTAAGGAATGAGGAGATAATAAATGTTACAAGTAGGGTAGTTCATTTTGTGTTTAGTTTTTTTCTTGAAAACCGGATTTATGTTGATATAATGACTGTTTTCAAGGAGAAAAATAAGCGCAAAAGGGACAGCCTAGTTGTAACATTTATTATCTCCTCATTCCTTAGCAATAGAGCATAATTTTATTTAGAAAATATGAATACAAATATACCTTATCAAACGATTGATTGGACAAGGGTTCCAAAAACAGAACATCAGGGCGAAACAGGAATAGCCTATTGGCAAACTATTCAGTATGATACATTAAGGGTTAGAATAGTTGAATATTCAAAAGGATACGTTGCCGATCATTGGTGTGAAAAAGGACATATAGTATTCTGTTTAGAAGGGGAGTTTATAAATGAACTCAAAAACGGTACAACATCTCTTTTAAGTAAAGGAATGACCTATATAGTTTCTGATGACCTAAGTATCCATCGGTCAAAGACAACAAATGGCGTGAAATTACTGATCATTGATGGTGACTTTTTGAAGCTCAAATTATAAATAAAAATAGCTATTAATTACAAAAAACAATTCACAAGTCTTCTTGTAAAATAAAAATATGTTTGAATTTCATACTGACAAAGAGCGGTATTTCGATATGCAATTTCAGGTGACGAAAAACTATATTCAGCCTTTTATTGCCGAACAAGTAGCATTAGATAAACAACTCAATGTCTTAGAAATAGGTTGTGCAGAAGCTGGGGTATTGAAAGCTTTTACAGCACTTGGGCATAAATGTACGGGGATTGAACTGAATGAAAGTCGGTTGGAAACGGCCACTGCTTTTATGAAGGAGGAAGTAGCGAGTGGGCAAATCAATTTTATTTGTAGAAATATTTATGATATCGATGTAGAGAAAGATATACCTGAAAAATTTGATTTGGTATTATTAAAAGATGTTATTGAACATATTCCAGATCAAGCCAGGTTTATGCAGCGCTTGAGAGAATTTTTGAAACCTACAGGTAAAGTGTTTTTTGGTTTTCCGCCTTGGCAAATGCCATTTGGCGGACATCAACAAATTTGTAAAAATAAGTGGGGTGGGCGACTGCCTTATTACCATTTGTTACCAAAGCCTATCTATAATGGAGTATTGCAAGCAATGGGCGAACCGGAGCCAGTAGTAAGAGAACTTTTAGAGATTAAAGACACGGGTATTTCTATTGAACGCTTTGAGTCTATTGCGAAGAAAGCCGACTTTACTATACTAAAACAAAAATTATTTTTTATCAATCCAATCTATAAGTATAAATTTAATTTGAAACCAAGAGCGCAATCTAAAGTCTTAGGTAAGATTCCTTATTTTAGAAACTATTATTCTACTTGTGCTTATTATTTGATTGGTTTGTAAGTGAAGTAATAAGTATAAAGTAATAAGTCGTTAGACGTTGACAGCCAATGTTTAAAAAATCATTAGAGCGTCAGCTGATAAAGTGGTAATATTTAACTCTTATTGGAAAGGCTTCACAACTCAGAGAGTTGTGTTACAGTCCTACTCTGGTAAGTGTAACACAACTCTCTGAGTTGTGCTGTATGCTACCTCTTTTTTAACTGACGATCTAATAATGGTCTACTTTATTTTTGCACTTTTACTAGGAGTAGATATTTTCTATTCAGAACTAAAATACTAGTTATTTTCGTAATTCTGATTGTCAACATTTTGTAAGTTTGAACTTGAACTTGATGTTTGAACTTGAACTTGAATTCTTACATACTATCAATCCATTCCCGAATTAAATCAATCCCTTCTTCATGCAATAACTCTCTGCCAATCTCCGGCATTCTACCTTCCACTTCATCAGAAATCATTCGGAATAATAAAATAGATTGATCCGCAGCACCTGGATGAATAGCGAAGGATAATCCACCAGATCCATTACCCGCAGCTACAGGAGTTTTCCAAAAACCTAAACTTAAAGAATCTCGATTATCGTATTCTAAGTATAATCCAGAATTAGCAGCGGAACCTTCTCTACTATGACAAGAGGAACAATTGACCGCTAAATAGGCACGCGCTCTGTTGTGCAAACTTACAGCGTTGTCGTCTATACTAGCCCATTGTGGAATATCAGTAATAGAGGTGTTCCCTAAAATTCCTTGTGTTTGCCATTTGTCTAATTGATTAGCAGGACCATCAGCATAATCATATAATTTATTTAAGTTCGGTATAGTGGGACCTATTGGTTGAATTTTAGCATTGTTCGCATGACAATTGGTACATTGATTTTGATTTGGAATCAGATAATTGAACGTTCGTTGTTCGCCATTCGCTGTAACGGTTAATTGTCTAGTACCTCCGATGACCGTACGTTTGGCATCTGTTTGTTCGTCATTCCATTCATAAGTTTCTGGTTGCCAGCCATCCGCTTTTCTGATTAATAAACGGGTTTCGATATAGTCATCCGTTCCATTTGGTTCTGGGTAGTAAAAATGTTTTATTAGAATAGCACCAATGGGCAATTCCAAAACGCCTGCTGTGTCAAAAGGAATTTGCTGTCCATCTGGAATATAGATAAAGCGTCTCTTTGAAGCATAATCACTGAATAGTGCCGTATTCAAATCATAGGGTAAAACGCCCGCTTCTGTATTAGGAATTAAATCTGCTACCTCCCCTTCAAAAAAATTATATGCGGAAAGTAATTCAAATCCTTTTCCATCTGGGAAGTTCACCTCATTTAAGACAGTCTCAGGTGGAGTAGGTTCTATAATGGTGGGAATGATATCTTCCGTTTCGTTACATTGAAGGAGTAAGGGGAAGAGTAGTACTAGCAATAAATATTTTTTCATCGGGTTGATAGTCTAATTCTTTCTAATTTTAAAAGTTGTGCCTTTGCGTTCTAATTTACATGCATACTACTATACATTTGAACTAGAAAAGAGAGCAGAGAATAGAGAGTAGAGACAGATTTCGTTTACAAACAACGAAATTTGGTCATTTTTTAAGCGAAATCCATCTCTATTCTC
>JALZWC010000206.1 GCA_023300255.1 Saprospiraceae bacterium
CTTAATCTGTATTGGGTTAGTCAGAAAACTTTGTTTATTTTATTTTACTCGTTCCTAATTCTACTTTGGTACTTTGGGCTATTCCTTCCAATCGGACGACGCTAGTCATCCGATTGAGGGGGGTGGCGCTAATTTTCTCATCGGATCACTAGAGTGGTCCGATGAAAAATTCTAAAGTGCCAAAGTAGAACTAAAGACGCTTACGGAATTACAATCTAGACGTTTAGAAATACAGGCAAAAATCGGATAATTTTATTAAGCCGCCAATGATTTAGGTTTATTGCCTTCTAATGTAGTCCAGAATGCCTCTTAAGACTCTTTTATTCGTTCTTCGTTACTTAGTGCTAGGATTTTATACGCTAAAAGTGCCCAAAATAGAATGATCGTCCAAAAAACCAACTAATATAAGGAAAACTAAACAACTGGATACCCTTTTTAGCTATTACCTATTCTTTTTTTCGGTTTTATATACTCAAAACACTTATCTTTGCGCTGCTCTAAAAGAAAGGGCTAATATTGACCTAAGAAAGTTCTTTAAAATGGAAAGCTTAATTGCTTATTCAATCCCATTTAGCGGATTAAACGATGAGGTGTATTTATTTGATTATCAAATAGATAAAGCCTTTTTCGAGTGTTTCCCAGAGACCTTAATTACGGATGGAAATTTCCAAGTTCACGTAGAATTTGATAAGAAACCAAACGTAATTAATATCTTAATTGATTTTAAAGGTAATATAGATGTTACTTGCGACCGTTGTTTGGAAATGATGAAATTACCACTTAATGGTCAGAATCAATTATTGTTGAAATATTCTGAAGAATTTAGAGAAGAAGCGGAGATTATATATATAACTCGGGAGTTGGAGGAGATAAATATTGCAAAATATATTTACGAATTTATTTCCTTAGCTATTCCGCTTATCAAAACGCATGATTTAGTACCTGATGAAGAGTGTGACGAATCAATGCGTTCTTTTCTTGAAATCAAAGATCATTCAACCCCAGAGGATAATCCTCTCTGGAATCAATTGAAAGATATCAAACTAAATTGATTAGTCTTAGTATATAAGACTATCTATTCATAATATTTAAAAAGTAGAAAAATGGCGCATCCTAAAAGTAGAATCTCCAAGCAGCGTAAGCGTAAGCGTAGAACGCACAAGAAGACTCCTCTTCCTCAAATAGCTATTTGTAAGATAACAGGCGAACCTCATTTGTACCACCGAGCTTACTGGGTGGAAGGCAATATGTACTATAAAGGACAGGTAGTAATCAAAGCAGATGATTTCGAAGACGAAGCATAATTTCGTTTTCTAAATAGCGATTTCTTTATCTCTTTCGGAAATATTTATGCGTTTGCTATATTTCCAAATGATGTATTAAGAAATAAAAGCTCCCTTTCCTATGGAATGTGGAGCTTTTTTATTTTAAGTCCGTAATTGGACAAACTTAATTAACAAACTAGATTTATTTTTAACCACATAGGTACATAGGGCACATAGCCTATCTGCTCTATATGCCTATGTGGTTAAATAAGATTCTAATTGTGTTCTTTATTTTTGTCCTAGCATTTACTTACTTATAAATTTATTGATTAAAACAAATACAATGTCTAAACAAATCGTTGAAACAAAACAAGCACCAGCGCCAGTAGGGCCCTATAGCCAAGCAACTACCCATAATGGAACACTCTACGTTTCTGGTCAAATTGCTATTAATCCAGCTACTGGAAATTTAGTGACGATGAACATAGAATCAGAGACCCATCAGGTGATGAAAAATTTGGGTGCCATCCTTAAGGAAGCGGGAGCTTCTTATGAAAATATACTCAAGTGTTCTGTGTTTGTATCAGACATGAATATGTATAGCCGTATTAATGCGGTGTACGCCGAATATTTTAATGAAGCTACTGCTCCAGCAAGAGAATTAGTGGAAGTAGCGAACCTACCAAAGTTTGTAAACGTAGAAATCTCTGCAATCGTCGCTTTATAAAAAGGAGCCGTAACTTAGACCTCTGGTCTGAGTATATCTAAATTCCTACTCAGACCAGAGGTCTAAGCTACATTTAATTCGACCAAATCACTTTGAGCTGGAACTAATTAGTAATAGGCTTTGTATTAAAAAAATCGACGACAAGCTTCTACCCGCAATAAGATAATTTAAAACCAGACCATGGAAAAAAGAAAGAATGTATTATCGTGCATACAACCAACTGGAGATATGCACTATGGCAATTATTTTGGCGCAGTAAAAAACTGGGTACAGTTACAAGAGCAATATGATTGTACTTATGGCGTAGTGGATTATCACGCAATGACGATGCCTTACGATCCCAAAAAGCTTAGAAATAATACGTGGGAATTGATCTTCAATTTGATGGCAGTAGGCGTTAAGCCCGAAAATCTTTTTATCCAGTCATTGGTTCCCGAGCATTCAGAACTGGGATGGATATTTAATTGTTTTACGCCTTTTGGATTGGCAAGTCGAATGACTCAGTTTAAAGATAAAAGTGCGCAGAATAATGAACAAGGTTCTGATGATTCTATCTCTGTCGGATTATTTGATTATCCTATCTTACAAGCAGCAGATATTTTGATTTACAATGCAGATTACGTTCCTGTTGGGAAAGACCAGCAACAGCATTTAGAGCTATCTAGGAGCATCGCAAAGCGATTTAATAACAAAGTAGGAAAAGAGTACTTTGTAATGCCAGAAGCGCTTTATACGGACGTGCCTAAGTTAATGTCGCCTGCTGATCCAACGAAGAAAATGGGTAAGAGTTTAGGAGTAAAGCACTACATTAGCCTTTTTGCAGACGATGCAAGAATCAAAAAGCAGATCAAGTCCGCCGTAACAGATACAGGAGATACACCAGCAGGTGAAATTAGTCCAGGTATTGCCAACTTATTTGAGCTATTAAAGGCTTGCGGAAAGATGGAAGCTCATGATAGCTTAATGGAAGATCATTTGAGTGGCAGTCTAAAATACGTTGATTTAAAGGAAGCAGTAGCCGAAGCTGTTTTAGAATTGAGCACTGGTTTCAGAGCAAGAAAAGCGGAATTGCAAGCGAATAAAAAAGAGATCAAAAGTCAGATCAAAGCTTCTTCTGCTGAAATTCGTAAGAAAGCGCAACAGACTTTAAAAGAGGTAAAGGAGTTGACAGGTTTAATGAATGTCCGTTTCTAATTATGGAGTCACTGAGGTGTATTTTTTTTGAACCTGCCTTCCAAGGAACGCTATGGTATATACATAAGAAGTATTCAGGATTGGCTGTCGCCAATCCTGAATAGTAACACTTAAATTTATTTCGCTACCGTACACTTTTATAAAGTCGAGGATTCTTGTAGAGGCAATCCCTTGTGGTTGCCCTAGTTCGGTGATAAATTTGGGCAACCACAAGGGATTGCCCCTACAAAATCGTTCAATAATCAAAAGTGTACGGTAGAGAAAAATTTATAAACTAATTACGTTTAGCTTCTACTTTAGATGTAATTTTATTTCGCAACCAAATATACTTATGTATATACCCATAGCCAAGGAACGCAGGTTCAAAATTATTGACGTATAGCCAAACTCCTAACCTCCCTCTCTCCATTAAATACTATAGCAATGAAAATTATATGCATCGGAAGAAATTATGCCGACCACGCCAAGGAGTTAAATAATCCAATTCCTTCAAAGCCATTGGTTTTCATGAAGCCGCCTTCGGCTTTATTGGTCAACAACAAACCTTTATACTATCCAGAGTTTACCAAGAATTTACATTATGAGGCAGAAATAGTTTTGAAAATATGTCGCAATGGTCGACATGTACAACCAGAATTTGCCCATAAGTATTATGAGCAAATTGGTTTAGGTATCGATTTTACGGCGAGAGATGTACAGAGTGAATGTAAAGCAAAAGGGCATCCTTGGGAAATTGCAAAAGGATTTGACGGTTCTGCTCCGATTAGTGAATTTGTTAATTTGGATCGCTTAACGAATCCTAGCGCCATTGAATTTGAGTTAACTAAAAACGGACAAGTCGTACAGTCTGGAAATACAAAAGATTTAATTTTTTCTTTCGATACTATCATCTGTTATGTCTCAAAGTTTTTCAAGTTACAGGTTGGAGATATGATTTATACAGGTACACCTGCTGGTGT
>JALZWC010000207.1 GCA_023300255.1 Saprospiraceae bacterium
ACGAAGAATCCAAATAGTCCATTAGCGACTGCGGATTGTGATAATGGAGGTATTATCAATTCTGTTGAATGTCAGAATGGAACGAATCCAATGAATACAGCGGATGACAATCCTGTTAATCCAGATGGAGATTTTGATGGTGATGGTATTACAGATAATATTGAAGCTACTTTAGGTACGAATCCAAACGATCCTTGTAGTAACAATTATACACCAGCTCAATTATGTGATTTCATTACGAAGAATCCAAATAGTCCATTAGCGACTGCGGATTGTGATAATGGAGGTGTTATCAATTCTGTTGAATGTCAGAATGGAACTAATCCAATAAGTATTGGAGATGACAATGGAGTAGTCAGTGGAAATTGTGAAGACTTCAAAATTTACGAATGTCCAGATAAGCGTATTTGCGTAGGCGGTACTGCACAGTTAGTTGTTAATGGTGGTGTAAGATGGGTTTGGAGTCCAGCAGTAGGATTAGATAATCCTACATCGGATGTACCAAAAGCATCCCCTACGACAACGACAACTTATACCGTAACTGCTTTTGATGAGAATGGTTGTTCTGCTTCAGAACTAGTAGTTGTCACAGTGGTTGATCAATTGAAAGTTTATGCTGGAGAAGATCAAGCAATCTGTGGTACAAACCCAGTTCAATTAGATGGCCAAGGTGGCGTTCAATATGCATGGAGTCCAGCTGCTGGATTAAGCGATCCTAACATTGCAAAACCTACAGCAAATCCAACTGCGACGACGACGTATACTGTTACAGTTACTAGCCCATTAGGTTGTACTGGAACAGCTCAAGTAACGATCTCTATAGGAGATGCCTTAGAAGCAAATGCTGGTCCTGATGTTGCAACATGTGGAGGTCAAGGTACCCCATTAAATGCATCAGGTGGAACGACTTACCAATGGAGTCCAACTACTGGGCTAAGTGATTCTAATATCGCTAATCCTATGGCTAGTCCTTCAACTACTACTACTTATACAGTAACCGTATCTAATGGAAGTGGCTGTACAGGCACAGATCAAGTAACGGTAACAATAGATAACCAATTAGTAGTAAAAGCATGTGAAGATAAAGAAATCTGCCAAGGTGGAAATGTAGAATTACTAGTAACGAATGGTGCTACTTATCAATGGTCACCAGCAACTGAATTAAGCAGTACTTCTATTCCGAATCCAGTGGCTAGTCCAACTACTACAACTACTTATAGTGTTACAGTGACAGATGCAAATGGTTGTGAAGGTACTGATCAAGTAACAGTGATCGTAACACCAAATGTTGCAGCGAATGCAGGAGACGATGTTACAACATGTGATGGTCAACCTGCTCAATTAAATGCATCTGGAGGAGATACCTACTCTTGGAGTCCTGCAACTGGATTGAATAGTACAACTATTGCAAATCCAGTAGCAAGTCCTACTAGCACGACTACTTACACCGTGACCGTAATGAGTGCAAACGGCTGTACAAGTACAGACGAAGTAACCGTTACCATTAGCGACTTCATAGTAGAAGCTTGTGAAGATAAGGAGGTATGTGTTGGAGAAAGTATAAGATTGTTAGTATCAAGTGGCGCTAGTTACCAATGGGGACCAGCGGAAACATTAGATGATCCTACATCTCCAGCGCCAGTAGCTGATCCATCACACACGACGACTTACTTTGTGACGGTAACAGATGCAAATGGTTGTACGGGTGTAGATGATGTCATTATATATGTTCATGATAATACAAGTGCAAATGCAGGAGCTGATGTTTCTGAGTGTGCAAATGTTGGCACACAGTTGAATGCTACAGGAGGTATGAGTTATGAATGGAGTCCAAAAGAAGGATTAAGTGATCCTTTCATTGCAAATCCATTTGCTAATCCTGCTACGACTACTACTTACTCAGTAGAAATCATGGACTTCAATGGTTGTATGGCTACTGTTCAATTAGTATATGAAATTAGCACAGATTGCACACCGCCAGCATGTCAAGGTCAAATAATTGACCAAGAAGAGATATGTGTAGATACAGATGATATTGGCCGTATATGCTTACCAATGACGGTAGCAGAATTAGCGGAAAATTATAGAATAACAACTTCAGAAGGAGTGATTACACCTACTCATGGATGTGATTTTGAACCGCTATTTGCTTACCCATATGCGATTCTACCAAATCAAGGAAACAATGGTTCTTATACTGTTGAATCTTGGATAGTGAACGGAGCAACTTTCAGTGGAATAGTTGTGAGCAGCATGGATGAATTAGCAACCTGGATGCAAACACAGGATCCTACTGGAAACTGGACTAACATTACTGGGAAGGCCTTTATTCAAGGTGGTAATCCATTATCTAATTATGGTGACCTATCTATCATGCATGAGCAAACTTGGATCGAAACAAAGTTAACTCCTAGTTACACTGGTCTTGCGATGGGTACACTTGTAGAAATAGATATGACGGGTAAAGATTCTGAAATTGTTACCATCACTAGTTTAAGTGATAATTGCTCAGACGAAATAAGAATTAAGAAATGTACTCCAAGATGTGCTCAGTTTTTAGTGGATGACTTGTATGAAGTTGAATTGACTGATTGTGAGGAGATGGGAAGTGTTTGTCTCCCAATTGGCTTGGGTACTATCCTTGACTACGACATTCTTGTGAATGGTAGTATTTATGCAAAAGGCTTACAAGGTTGTTATGCTTCGACGACATTTACTTACACTTACTTCTCTATCCCTGATCAAGGTGCGAAAGGACCTTATCAAGTGAATGCTTGGACGATCAACGACAATACTTTCAATGGTACTGTTACAGACTTGGCTGACTTAGTAAACTGGATGAATGATAAAGATGGTACGGGTAACTGGATGATAGATGAAACTACTTTATCAATTCAAGGTGGTTCTGAAAATACGACCTATGGTAAAATGGAAATTGTACAAACAAATACTAGATCGAAAGCGACGCTAGATGTTAATACAAGACTTGCAGCAGATGGAACAGAATTGAAGTTTGCAGAAGGTACACATGAAGTTCAATTGTTCAATACGAAGAATGGTTGTTCTGAAGCATTCACAGTGATCGTGACTTGTGGCGAAGCTACTTTAGCTCCAGTTGCTACTAGTGACTTGTTGAGATCTAGATCAGAAGAAATTACAATACTAGATATTACAGCGAATGATCGTGCAATTGCAACTAGCATCGAAATCATAGAAGAGCCGGCTCATGGTAGAGCATTCATCAATGCGGATAACACAGTCTCTTACGAAGCCAATGAAGGCTATTGTAATACCGATACTCCTGATTCTTTCAGATACCGAATCTGTAATGGAAACGGTTGTGATGAAGCGGAAGTACAAGTAACAGTAGACTGTCCAACTATGGAAGTAAACAAAGGTTTCTCTCCAAACGGTGATGAGATTAATGACTACTTAACGATAGAAGGATTAGAAAACTATCCAAATAATGAGTTGACAATATTCAACCGTTGGGGAACAGTAATCTTCGCTCAAAAAGGATACGATGGACAATGGGATGGTTCTTTTGATGGCCTTCCATTACCAGATGGTACTTACTTCTACATCTTGACAGATGGAAAAGGTGACAAGCAATCTGGATATATTCAAATCAATAGATAATCCTCCTTTCGAGGTGGTAAGCCAGACTATTGGATAAGAGAAAAGACTAGAGCGCAGAAGAACAGAGAATAGAGATTAATTTCGTTTAAAAATGACCAAATTTCGTTGTTTGCAAACGTAAGCTGTCTCTACTCTCGGTTCTCTACTCTCTGTTCTAATTTAATGTACAGCAGTATGGTGATAAGGAATAAGCAAGTAGTACACAGAAATTGACTTTGAAATAGATGGAAATGGATATTGGATTTAGAGCAGCCATTTTTTGAACTAATAGCCAAGCTATTATTAACGGAAAATGGAGCAGTATAAATTCAATAAACGATTAATATCTTGCTTATTTTAATTATGTGAACTTCTTAGGAATGGTACATTTATTGAACTATTCCCTTTAAAAAAGATCCTTGCATTTGTCAAGCCGTCAGGCAGGATAAGTGCAAGGATTTTTAATAATGAAGTTGTTTGCGAATTTATGCTGTTATTTATTCTTACACTTTGCCTAATATCAATTCATTTTTAAACAACTTCAATAATTAAACATCGTTTGCGAACGGCGAATTGGATTAGGAATGGTACTACTTCCTATTCCTTAACGCTAATTTTTAAATAGAATCAGTAGTATTTTTTTATCCCATTTTATCCCATTTCAATAATTTACTTATGACCCTTAATTTCATGAATAAAGTGAGCTATCTGTTCGCAGGTATTTGCTGCTTACTTAGCTTATCATTGAACGCGCAACAATTAGATGTACTCTTAGGAAGTAGTATTGATTGTGGTGCAAATTCTTTCTGTGTTAGTATACAATTACAATCTACTTCTTCTGTAGATATAGGAACCTCTTCTATATTTCTTGACTACAACGAAAACGCCCTTTCCTTTAATTCTTATACTTCTACTTCTTTTGATGGAAGTGCTCAATGTGTTGCTAATGTAGCAAGTGCATGGGACGTGCATTCCTTCGATGGTATATCTGTTCCTGGAGACTTTAATCTTACGATGACTTTATTATTGAATGATTTTAGTTGTCCGTCTGTTACAAATGCTCCTGTTGAAGCAGGAATTATATGTTTTGATATTCTTGACGGGAAAGCAGATCCTATGGTGTCTGTCAATCTAGAAAATACACAATTCAATAGTGCCGCAACCAATGATGGGTCGAGTACGATAGAACCGAGTACAGGTGCTGGTATTACTGGAGCTGCATTAGATTGTACAATACCATGTATTGCAAAAGGTGGAGATTCTGATGGCGATGGTGTTTGTAATGCAGATGATCAATGCCCTACTTTTGACGATAATTTATTAGGGCAACCTTGCGATGACGGAGATGCTTGTACAGTTGGAGACGTCTATTCAAATTGTGGTTGTACGCCAGGTGCTTTTCAAGATGCTGATAATGATGGTATTTGTAATGCAAATGATTTATGTGCTGGCTCTGAACCAGGAATGGCTTGTGATGATAATAATGCTTGTACAACAGATGATACAGTAGACAATAATTGTAATTGCGTAGGAATCTCTCAAGATTCAGATAATGACAATGTTTGTGATTCAGATGATCAATGCCCTGGCTTTGACGATAATTTATTAGGACTACCTTGTGATGATGGAGATGCTTGTACCGTTGGGGACGTTTATTCAAATTGTGGTTGTACACCAGGTACTACTCAAGATTCGGACAATGACGGTCTTTGTGATGTATTAGATAAATGTCCAAATGATGCAGCTAATGGTTGTACTCCTTCTATTTGTGTCTCAGCTGGAAGAATCACTTCTCACGAACACATTCAAAAGGTTGTTTTAAATACAATTGATAATACATCTAATAAAGAAGGATATGGTGATTTCTTATCAATTAACACGGACCTCCAAAAAGGTCAAGCTTATCCAATTACTTTGACACCAAGTTCTACTGCCACTTACAACCAATTTTGGAATGTTTGGATAGATTTTAATCAAGATGGCGATTTTGACGATGTTGGCGAAAGAGTATTATCTGAGATCGGAGTCGGCGCAGTACAAGGATCTATATCTGTCCCTACTACTAATATTTTCAATGGATCTACTGTCATGAGAGTTACTATGCAGTGGGAAGTAGAGCCTTTAAGTTGTGGAGAAATTTGTTATGGAGAGGTAGAAGATTATTCTATTTCTATTTTTTAGCCATAGTTCTTAAGCAAAGTGTAAGAATAAATTGGCAGTTTAAAATGGCTAATTTATTCATACTACATGTGAACTAGAACAGAGA
>JALZWC010000208.1 GCA_023300255.1 Saprospiraceae bacterium
TAGCAGAAGCATCTACTCCTGTGTATTGAACTAACTGACTTCCTAAATCAAATACTGCCCCAGAACTGAAAGTTTGTTGTGTTGTAACAAAACTACAATCATCAATAAATATTGGGTCCGACCAAATCCCCACTGCCTGACAACTATTTACGCTAGTATATATTATAATTGGTTCTGTTGGACAATTTCCTACTGTAGGTGGTACATTGTCTAAAAAGCTAAGCGTACCTGTTAGGAAGTCAAAATCCATTACTGGATCAATTGTATTTGCATTGATAAACTCTGTTACCTCTATTGGAGTATTAGTATCTGTAAAGCTTATTTGATTACTACCTGGTCCTACTAATTCATAGCATAATGTAAATAGCCGAGTACCATTCGTCAAAGTATGTCCATCGCCTTCTACATCCGACCACGTGAAATTCAGAATACCATCCGTTGTTTGTGTCTGACCATATAAAACGCCAAAATCTGAATCAAGTGCTGCATCATTATTCGTCACCGATACAAACTGTAAATTGCTCTGATCCCAATTTACAGAAAATTGTACATCTGCTAAATTGGTGAAATTATTCGCCAACACATCAATACATATATTATCCATCGCACTACAGTCTACTTCTAAACCAGACATGAATAATGTAAAATTGGTATTATTAACAGCTGTACAACCACTTACCGTAATACTTCCTTGAGTAAAAACGGCATCTGTTATTGGCTCTATCGTACTTTCATTGATGAATCTTGTAACTTCTATTGGCGTATTTCTGTCTGTAAAAGAAATGGCCGCAACGCCATTAGATAATGGTCTAAAACAAAGCGTAAACAAACGCATGCCATCAGCTAAAGTATGTCCATCGCCTTCTACATCTGACCAGGTGAAATTTAAAATACCATCGTTTACTTGTGTTTCTCCGTATACCACGCCTAGCCCTGGAACTAATGCATTATCATTATTCGTGACCGAGACAAATTCCATTACACTGGCATCCCAATTCACAGAAAATTGAACATCGGCTAAAGAGGTAAAGTTATTCGCCAATACATTAATACATACATTTTGATCGGTACAAGTAGCAGTCGTTGTTCCTGCTGTAATCGTAAAAGTATCCCCTGTAACAGGAGGCATTGTTCCACAATTAGCGATCGTTATATTTCCTGCGTTCAAACCTAAATTTTCTAGTCTTTGAGTAGTGCTAGTATTTACAAATTCAAATACTTCTATAGGTGTATTATTATCCGTGAAACTAATACTAGAACTACCATCTGCTAAGGGTCTAAAACATAAGGTAAATAAACGAGTACCATTCGTCAAGCTATGTCCATCGCCTTCTACATCCGACCAAGTAAAATTTAAAATACCATTGTCCGTTTGCGTTTGACCATATAAGACTCCGAAGTCTGAATCGAGTGCTGCATCGTTATTCATAACAGATACGAACTCTAATAGGCTTTGATCCCAATTTACAGAAAATTGTACGTCCGATAAAGAAGTAAAATTATCTGCATTGACTTCAATACAAACTGAGTTATCCGTACAAGTAGCATTGTTACTAGTTGCGTTTAAAGTAAAATCAGTAGCGCCATTACCAGTTCCTCCTCCGGTGCCACCACCTGTATCAGTTCCTCCTCCAGTATCTGTAGTACAACCTGTAACAGCTATTGTTCCTGACAAAAATGATAAATCTTGTACTTCTTCTTCCGTACTACTATCTATAAATCGGAACACCTCTTGAAGTGTTTGGTTATCTGTGAAATCAATACTTGCCGTACCATTTGCTTTTGCTTTAAAGCAAAGGGTAAACAACCGAGTACCATCAGCAATATCATGCCCATCCCCTTCTACATCCGACCAAGTAAAGTTTAGAATACCGTTTTCCACCTGTCTTTCACCATATATTACGCCTAGCCCTGGAATTAATACGGCATCATTATTAGCAACAGACAAAAATTCTAGCATATCCGAGTCCCAATTAATAGAAAACTGCACACTAGATAGTGATTGAAAATTAGAAGTAGTCACATCTATACAAACCATATCGTCTGCACAGGTCACGGTACTACCACCTGCTAATAAAGTAAAAGTATCTGAGTTAGTAGGCGGGGGATTCACCGTTATGATAGTCGTACAAGAATTTGGCGCTCCATTCACTAATAAAGTATAGACCAAAATAGTCGTACCTACCATAAAGGTCTCTCCACTTGCATCACCTGTATCCTCGCCAACGGTAATACCATCTCTACTTAAAGTATAAGTTAGTGTAGACAAATCTGTATTAACAGAAGTCGTAAGTGCTAAATCAGCAATTGTTACAGAAGCTTGTGTTCCAATAGCTGTCACTCTTTGCGGTTCAGGACAGATTAATTGTGGGTTGGTAGTACAAGGGCTAGGTATACTAATAGTCGCTGCTAATCCTGCCATGTTATCGGCATTAAATATATCTATAGGTTGATTACCATAATTAATTGTGCTGGACGCCGCAGTTCCTATGACTCTTAATTTAAACTCCATTAGTGTTGCACCTGCAGCTAGTGTAGTAGTTCCATCAACATTAATAAAGAATAATCCTAAAGTCCCTAAATCAGTAGCCATTTGATCCTGATTAAAAAGAACCCCATCTGTAAATGCTACAGCAGAGCTAGGCACGAATTCAAAAGCCGTGGTATCCCAATTAATAGAAAAAGATAATGTGGACATATCAGTGAACCCAGTAACGTTTACAGGTACTGTTATCTCTTCTCCACAAGAGACACTTACATCTGGTATGTTTAACGTCACTTGGGCACTCAAGTGGGCTACACTTAGCAATAGGTAAATAAGAGATAGGTAAATTTTCTTTCGCATAGTTATACTATTTCAAAGGGATCAGAAGTCAGAGGTCAGATCGTTTCCTCTGGAACTGTCAGAGGTCAGACTTATGACGTTGACTACGTGATGTTCAAATCATACTGGAATCTGACAGCGTAGCGTTCTGACTTCTGGCAGTTCCAAAGTATTTTGGAACGGTCTGACAGCGAAGCGGTCTGCACAGCAGTGCCCACAACACCTTGAAAACCCGCAATATAACTAATATTGTTTATAGGTAAGTTGTTCTTACAGATAGGTATACCATCGGATAGTGGGACTAAATTGTACATTTTTTTATCGATTTTGGGACAAATATATAAAGAACTGTGTATCAGTCTTATTAATTGTTACCTCTATAGGGTTCTTTCGACTCTTTTTGACAATATCTTACTTTAAATAAAAGAAGTCAGAGGTCAGATCGTTCTAGTTAGCTTGCGCTAACGGAACTGTCAGTCGTCAGACTTATGACGTTGACTACTTGACGTTCAAATTATACTGAAATCTTATAGCTCAATGGGCTATGATTCTTCGATAGTTAAAACTGCCAGATTTTTAAAATCTGGCAGTTCTCAACTCTTAACAGTCAGCCTGACAACATGACGTTCAAATCATGCTAGAATCTGACAGCGTAGCGATCTGACCTCTGACAGCGTAGCGATCTGACTTCTACTACTTCTACTCAATCAATATCATTTTTTGTCTAGCCACTTGCGTAGCCGTTTCTAATTCGTAATACAATATACCAGAAGTCCACTGACTACTATTTAATAAGACTTCATTATAGCCTTTTTGGTACACTTGCGTTACTTTGTGTAACTGGCGACCTGCTAAATCGAAGACACTTAAAGTGGCCGTTTCTGTAGTTGGCAAGTTAAAACCAATAGTCGTATTGCTTCTGAATGGATTCGGTCGGTTTTGATATAATTCAAAGTTAGCCGATAATTCTTCCACTGCTGGAAGGACTGCTGCTTCAAACTCAATACCGATTGCTAAGTGATTATCTTGTGCATCAATTGCTAAGGCTTCAATAAATTCAGAATTGATATTTAGTAAATCCTTTAACTGACCATCTTCTTTTACATCAAAGTATAAAGTGAATAACGTTTCCTCGTTTGCGATCGTTTGTCCATCTAAGGAATACCATACGGTAGAAGATTGATTCGCTTGACGCTCGTTTTGGTAGAAGTTAGACATAGATACGTTCAATGCGCCTGCGTCTACGTCGACCAAACTTAAGGCCGATAATCCATCTATAGTCATTTGATAGCCTAATAAATTCGTAAACTCATTCGCTTTAAATGGTACGGCAATTCTAGTACCTGCTTCTATTAATTGATCTTGTACCGTAAAGGCCATTTTTTTACTAGATCGACTAGTAGCAATTGGTGCATTTAAATTTGGTGTAATCGCCATAGAATTTACATCTCCAATCTTAACTCCCCAGAAGTCTAAGTTTGCCATACCCATTGCGCCACTATTCACCGTAATGCTCTGTGGATAGATTGTATCTGGCTGACCTAATGGAGGCATTGTAGCTGCAGGGAATACATGCGTCTTTGGTATAAAACGCCAAGAAGTATTATTATCAAATCTGTTCTCTCTACCCAATACCAATTGACGAATCTCTGTTCTATCTCTAGAATTTACTCGACCATCTCTATTAGCATCTGCTGCAATTAATTGCATTGGAGAAGTCAAATATTCTATATGAACAATATGTCTCGCTATCTTTAATAAGTCTTCAATATTAACTCCGTTTCTATGGTTATCATCTTCAAATGGAGCAATCGTATAAGAAGTATTTGCTGCTACTATTGAGCTATAATCTCCTGTTGCAGTCGTTGTAGTAGCAATCGTTGCTCCAGTTGCTCCGCCTGTTGTAATATTTACATTAGCTCCATCTACCCCTCTTAAGTCTTCCACTGTTATTATTCCACTGATCGCTAAATTACCTACTGGAGGATTCACTACGGTGCTTCCTGTACCAACAGTTACTGTATTATTTACAGCAGTACCTGTTAAGAAAGTAG
>JALZWC010000209.1 GCA_023300255.1 Saprospiraceae bacterium
TCTTCGTTTTGCCAAGTGTCTATTTCGATTCCTATGGAAGGAGATACAGCCTCATAGCCAATGCCTCCACCTTCTTTTCCTAATGCCATTTTGGGGCTAAAAATGAATACAATGCCATCTGCACCTTCCTCATCCTTGCATCCGAGAAAGACATCCATTTCTACTTTAAAGTTCTTATTTAGATCAATTTTATTTGGATAATAAATGGAACCGCCCGCCCAAGGTCGATCATCCGTTAATTGAAAACAATTGTCAGATAACTTGGAAGCATTAGCCGAAATTTTTATTATTTCTTTCATTATATCCCATCCATTAATCTGTGCGATACTAGACGGAATAATTTGGAAAAAAATAAGACTAATTAAAATTAGTAGTCGTGGTAATTTCATTAGAAAATATTTACTTTTGGGTTACTGGTCAGAAGGCAAATCACTCTACTATAAAAAGAGTATTAATCCAATTAAAATTAGCCCTGTCAATATTACAAATATAGCCTATATTCAAAATTTGCAAACAAAATTGGTCCAACTTAGGCCATATATTAATAGTAACCTTTTGGGTTAAAACAATCCAACAATGATTCAATTTACTACTGTTTCTAATAAACTCGAATTAGACGGAATACTTAAGTTACAAGCTCAAAATCTACCTGTTAATATTACTATAGAAGAAGCAAAAGAACAGGGCTTTGTAACGGTCCAACATGACATGGATTTATTAAGCGCCATGAATACTCCCTACCCACATATCATTGCTAAGAAAAATGATCAAGTAGTAGGATTCGCTTTAGTCATGCTTTCAGAATTTGGTAATGAGGTTCCTGTATTAAGACCAATGTTTAAGAAAATAGATACACTTAGTTTTAAAAATAAACCTTTAATAGCTACTAATTATTTTGTAATGGGACAAGTTTGTGTAGATAAGACGTGCCGCCGTCAAGGCGTATTTTCTGGTTTATATCAGCAAATGAAAAAACAGATGTCCAGCCAATTTGATTACATCATAACGGAAGTAGCTACGCGAAACATTCGATCTATGAATGCGCATCAATATATAGGATTTGAAGTAGTTGATACCTATACTGTAGCAGCGGAAGAATGGGCGATTGTGGTGTGGGATTGGAAAAGATCTATCCTGTAGGGTTGTTTCTAAAAAATAAAAGACACAATATATTTTTTTTAACCACATAGATACATAGGTCACATAGGTGTTATTCTCTATGTGTCCTATGTATCTATGTGGTTAAAATAGTACGTTTAATTTTGTCCAAGCACTTACTTAAGTAAGTAATATATAGAATAAAAACTATTGGATAACAATCAATTTTTCAGAAACAGTGGCATCTCCAGAAATTAAAACAATATAGAAAATACCTGTCCCAAAGTCGTTTGCCTGCAATTCCATTTGATGTATTCCTTTATCTTTATACTGTTGCGTCATTAAACGACTAACTTCTTGTCCATTCATATCAAATACAGATAAAGATATCTCTGAAGAAACTTCTAATTGGTATTGGATATTAGTTGTATTTTTTGTTGGATTTGGGAAGACTGCCAAACTAAGATCATTCGGTATTGTTAGGTCTTCCGATTGCATTAAATTAGTAGTAGTTTTAAAAGCTTTTTCCGATTCCACATCTTCTGTTAATGGAGAACATGCATTAATTCTTGCCAAGAAATCACTATTACTTTGTGCATGGAAACCTGGATTTAGTGTAACAGAAGAACCTGCTTCAAATGTTACAGTACCCGTAACATTGACTGTGCCAGAAGTAGTAATCGTAGCTGCTGCGCTTTCTGTGCCAGAAGATAAGCTAGTATTAATTACTTTATTAGTTGGGCAATCATTTCCTGCTGTTGCATCAATACAAAAAGTATAAGCAGTACTAGCACCAAAGACTGCATCAGTAAAAATAGTGGTACCTGCATTATCTTTTAGTGTAAAACTACCATTTCCATTAACATTACTACAGCATATTCCATCACCAAAACTATCATCAAACGTAAATAAATATCCACTAGCATTTGCTAAGATTAAATTATTGATCGTTAAGCTAGAACCATTTGCTTGAGCGCCATAGGTTCCCCCGTCATGCAATGTAGTCCCTCCCGCATTTTTTAAAGTCCAAGAAGATTCTTCTGGGTAATTATCAAAAATAATACTTAATGTCAAAGGACTTTCATAACACGGACAAGCTGCACAGCTAGGACCACCACAATCTATTCCTGTCTCGTCTCCGTTCCGTATACCATCCGAGCAGGTTGGCGCAACACATGATAAGACGCAAGAAGCGTTATTGTAATTATTTCGAATCAAATCTCCTGGTTGCTGTCCAAATCCATTACTAAATAAAGTACCGCAATTACTTAATAAATTACAATAACTCATAATTGTCCCTTTCTCAGCTGGGCAGTTAGGAGTAGGTCTAGCACAAGTACCACCTTCTACTTCAACACAGCCATCTATAGGTGTATTATTACCATTCCAAGAACATGATTGTGTATGAGGGGAACCTAGATTATGACCTGTTTCATGTGTAAATACGCCTACCTCCCAAGAATAGGTTGGGAAAGAAGTAATATTAGTACCCAAACCTGCACTAAAAGCATAAGGACCTGCATGATTTCCCATAAACGGAGAATAATTAGCGCACAATACATCTAGCCAAGCAATACCCCCACCTAAGTTTCTAGTCGAAATTAAATGTGCCAAACGACCATTGTAATTATTTTGAGTATTTTCTCCAAACGCGTTTAATATAGTAAATGTATTAGTCATACCAACATAAGGATCTGGGCTTGTCCAAACCTTTACCGCAGAAAGTTGAATACTAATCATTTCTTCAGCAAATAAAGTAGCGGACTCATTGACCAAACTTCCAACATATTCCTCTACTGCTGCTACGGAACCTAAATCTTGAAATGTTTGATAATCGCACTCTACATAAATAGGTATACAACCTGCCATACTACTTCTTGATTCACCATTAGATGGTGCCGTTCGAATATTCTTACCAGGAATTAGACTATCATTTGTTCCACAAGAAAATGGGTTTTCTTCTACCATTTTCTGATCATTATATAAGAGATGTTCGCCTAATTCTTTCATTTCCCCTACTACATAATTCCCATCGTCGTCTCCTACCATAATTCGAACATTATCCTCAAAAACACTTACTGCCACCAAGGAGGTAACGTCCCCTTTTACAATCCCTCTATAAAAAAGACCTCGTTCTTTTAAGCTTTCTATAATTCTACCGTCATGGGTAGTTGAAGTAAAATCATCAGTTAGGATATCTACCATAACTAAATCCAATTCAATCGCCGCTACTTCATTTACTGGAATCCTTAGATTAACAGCAGGAAATTTACTTTTCCAAAAATCCGTTAAGGCAGATTTTTTTAGTTCTAGTAATACCCCATCATTTACAAAACGAGCGAATTTGGATTGGTCTTGAGCACCAACGTCAAATAAATCTACCTCTGTAAATCCTGAACGGCTATTACTTGCACTTTGCACTAATTTAGCTAAAGAGTTAGGCGTTGAACGTAATGCAGAAGTATTGGGAATTCCTAACTTAGTTCTTTCAATTAAATCTTGGGAGAAAAGAGAGGTTGTTATTAATAAACAAGCTAGTAGAATGAGGTGATTTTTAGGTACTATCAATATCGGTTATTTTTGGGGATGAATAAAATTCGTTTCTAATACTCATACAATAAATGAGCCATGCCAAACATTTGTAAGAAATCCGACAACAAGTAATTTATTAACATATATTATAATAAATATTTTAATATGCAAAACCAATCATTATTGGATAACATTGCTATGTTAACTCTTTAGCAGTGTATAAGGGTAGTTCGCAACTATTCTATATGCGAATCAAGGACTAAATTATTCACTACAAAGAGATATCAAGCTATTTTAATACTTTTTTTTA
>JALZWC010000210.1 GCA_023300255.1 Saprospiraceae bacterium
TCGTTGGCATATTGCTTATTTTTGTAAGTGATAAGTAAGTACGTGGACAAAACTTAAACGTAATAAATAAACACATAGGCACATAGAGCACATAGTCTAATGTGTCCTATGTGCCTATGTGTTTATATAAAAATCTAATTGTGTTCTTTATTTTGTCCAATTACTTACATACTTACATTTTTTCATCTAAAAAGAAGACTTGACAGAAGAAAGACTAGCAAAATTCAGACAGGCCACGAAAAGACGCCAAAATAACCTAACTGTTATATTGGAAAATGTTCACGATCATCACAATATCAGTGCGGTACTGCGGACTTGTGATTCTGTAGGGATCAAAGAAATTTTTGTTTTATATACGCAGAAGAATTTAAATCTTACCCATCTTAAATTGAATAAACAAACTTCCTCTGGAGCTAGACGATGGGTGGATGTCAATTTTTATACAGACGTAGAGGCATGCTTTGAGCACGTTCGACGAAACTATGATAAAATATATAGTACCCACTTAGACGAAGAACCTACTTCCTTATATGATTTAGATTTGACAGCTTCCGTAGCTTTATTGTTTGGAAATGAACATGATGGTGTTAGTGAAGCGGCATTAAAACATTCTGATGGTAATTTCATCATTCCACAAATGGGATTAGTTCAAAGTTTGAATATATCCGTTGCCTGTGCGGTTACTATCTATGAGGCGTTAAGACAAAGAGATTTGAAAGGGATGTACGATGAAAATGTTCCGATGACATCCATAGAACAACAAGCATTATATGATTCTTTTGTTGACAGACAGTTGAATAGAAAAAAAGGAAATATTGTCGTTAAAATAAAATAGCTACTAACGACCGTATAAAAGAGGAGATTAATAGAAATAGAGCGTCTTTTTTTAAATATTATATTTTTTTTATTCTCATATTATTTAACTTAGATAGATACTCTTTCTGATATTTTTATACTTATAAAGCAGGCTTTTACATATGAATTAAGGAATTTTAATAATATATATGGTTTAATTTTTAATATAGAGTGAAAAAAAATATTTGATCGAAGTTTGTTTGCATTTTTTATGTAAAAAAAAATGTATAACTACTTAAAAGTTAAGCGGATAAAATAATATTTAAGACTTTTCTTTTTTTTTACTAAAAGCATTATTACTACGAGATTTTAGTCAAGTCTTGATTCTGGTGCTTAATTCGCTTACTTTTGTTCCAGTTGAATATCATGAAATATTGTTTTTAAGTATCAACTATACTCAAAATAGACTTCCATAGCAATGAAGAATATTAAGAATTAACTCCTTTATTCCCATCAAATTCTAGTCAATTCCAAAATTTCAATTTCGAATCTCCAATAAACACAAAAAAAGACTCTTATCATGAGGCAACTTAAGATTACCAAGTCTATTACAAATCGTGAGAGCCAATCTTTAGAAAAGTACTTACAAGAAATTGGGAAAGTAGATTTATTAACTCCCGAAGAAGAAGTAGAATTAGCAAAGAGAATAAAGCTTGGAGATCAAGCGGCTTTAGAAAAGTTAACTAAAGCTAATCTTCGATTCGTTGTTTCTGTTGCAAAACAATATCAAAATCAAGGACTTTCCTTAAGTGATTTAATTAATGAGGGAAATTTAGGTTTGATCAAAGCAGCACAGCGATTCGATGAGACTAGAGGCTTTAAGTTCATTTCTTATGCAGTATGGTGGATTCGACAATCTATTCTTCAAGCATTAGCAGAGCAATCAAGAATTGTAAGACTACCTTTAAATAAGGTAGGATCTTTAAATAAAATAAATAAAGCGTTCTCAGAATTAGAGCAATCTTTTGAAAGAGAACCATCTGCTGATGAATTAGCTGAATTGTTAGAAATTCCTACAGAAGAAGTACAAACTACTTTAGGAGTAGCAGCTAGGCATGTATCAATGGATGCGCCTTTTGCGGATGGAGAAGATAATTCTCTATTAGATGTTTTAGAAAATAGAACTACTGGAAAAACAGATCAAGAATTAGAGTATAAACAATCTCTACGAAATGAAATTGAACGTTCTTTAAGTACATTGACAGATCGTCAACGTGAAGTTATCAAGTTTTATTTCGGAATCGGAATAGAACATCCAATGTCGCTTGAAGATATTGGGGAACGATTCGGCTTAACTAGAGAACGGGTAAGACAAATAAAAGACAAGGCTATTAATAAGTTACGCTCAACCTCAAGAAGTAAATTATTAAAAAACTATTTAGGAGCTTAAGTTTCCTATATCCAACAAAAAAGGGGCAACTGCATTAGCGGTTGTCCCTTATTTTTTGTTAGGTAAAAAGTAAAAGGTAAAAAGTAAAAAGTAAAAGGTAAAAAGTAATAGGTAAAAAGTAATAGGTAAAAAGTAATAGGTAAAAAGTGCTTTACAATTACGACATTACGTTCATACCATTGTCTCACTACCAATATCTGCTAGGTACCTATTACTTCTTACCTATTACCTATTACCTATTACTTCTTACCTATTACCTACTATCCATGCTTCTTACCAAAATCATTCATCACATCTACTAATACTTGTACACTTGACTTCGGCATTGCATTATAAATAGACGCTCTAAAACCACCAACAGATCGGTGTCCTTTTATACCGACACATCCAGCAGCAGCACAAGCATCTAAAAATCCACTTTCGAGCTTGTTATCTTTCAATAAGAAAGTAACGTTCATTAAAGAACGATCTTCTATAGCAGCAGCACCTTCAAATAATTGATTAGTATCAATCTCCTTATATAATATAGCAGCTTTTTCTTTATTCTTTTTCTCCATAGCAGCAACACCACCATTTTTCTTTAACCAACGCATTGTTAGCATAGACACATAAATAGGGAAAGCAGGAGGGGTATTAAAGGTAGATTCCTTTTTGATATGGGTATTATAATCTAGCATCGTAGGAATCGCTCTATCTACTTTGTTTAATAGATCTTTCTTTACGATCACTAATGTAACACCTGCAGGGCCTAAATTTTTCTGTGCACCTGCGTAGATCACACCAAACTTCTTAATATCTAATGGTCGACTGAATATATCAGAAGACATATCGCAAACAATAGGAGCCTTTACTTTTGGAAACTCTTTTAGCTGCGTACCGAAAATAGTATTATTACTAGTCAGGTGTAAATAAGTAGCATCAGAAGGAATAGCATAATCCTTAGGAACATAAGAATAATTCTTATCCTTAGAAGATGCTAATAGACTTACGCCACCAAAAGCTCTAGCTTCTTTTAAAGCTTTAGTAGACCAAGCTCCAGTATCTACGTAACAGGCATTACCATCTGGTGGTAATAAATTCATAGCCGTCATAAAAAACTGAGAACTAGCACCGCCCGTTAGAAATAAGACTTCATAATCTTTTGGTAAGGCAAGTAGTTCTTTGGTAGAACTTATAATTTCTTCCATTACTGCCGCAAATTCCTTACTTCTATGAGAAATCTCTAATATAGAGAGTCCGGAACCACCAAACTCTATAGCAGCTTCGCTTGCTTGTTGCATTACTGTCTGAGGCAGGATTGCAGGTCCTGCATAAAAGTTATGTTTTTTCATTAAGGTATATATTTATAAAACAGTTTAGGAACTAGTATATTCTATCTATACATCTTCCTTGTTGTAATTAGTTTCTTTTAAAATAAGGCACAAAAGTATATTATTTGTATATGGGATGCTATAGGATAATCTTAATTATCTCTGTAGACACCTTATATACTATGTATTTTTTATACTAGTATAATCTTGTTATCCGACTATACAGCTTATACCATGTATACTTCTATAGAATAGTCTTGTTATTTGACACTATATATATTACTATGATATGGAATAGTCTTATTCTTTGATTAGAGATTTTATACTGTGTATATCCTAGACTATAGAACAACTTTATTATTCTATACACCTTATATACTATGTGTATTTAGTGTAGTTACATCTATATATCTTCAAATCACTTCTAAAAGTAGTCTAGTAAGCTTAGGTAGTGAAGCTTCTAAACCTACTGTTATGGAGGGTAGTTAAACTATTTGACCTATACTTGACTTCGCCTTTATTATAAAGTTGATTAAAAACAATATATAAAAGCTTTATAATTTGATTATAAAACATATTAATAAAAAAATTCAATTATTTTTCAATATACCCTTGATATAAAGGAGAGTAAGTAATATCTTTGCGCTCGCTTAGAAAGGGTAAGTAATTTAAGCAAAAAGTTAAACGAAACTTTTTTTAAATTATTTTCAAATAAAGCTTGATTAATAGAATAAAGCTTGTATCTTTGCAATCCCAATTGAAAAATTGGTTTTTAAATTGAAACAATTAAGTGATTTATAATAAGATTTTTAAGTCCCTTTGATTAGTGGAAACTGAAAAAATTATTCGCTAAACACTTTATTAAGATAAGCTACTTTCGAGTAGCTAACAAAAAGTTCCTTGACACGATTGGAAGAAAATTTTTTAGCATTTGAAAAATGTTTTTTAGCTAAG
>JALZWC010000211.1 GCA_023300255.1 Saprospiraceae bacterium
GGGCAATCCCTTGTGGTTGCCCTACTTAGCAGGGGCAACCACAAGGGATTGCCCATACTGCAAACTAAACTCAAGGAACAATCTTAGGCGGGTAGCCAACAGTGAACTAACAATCAATTCAAAGATTTAGAGCGTAACCATTTGAAGTTACAAGTCATAGTTGTAAGGCTAACGGGTATGATTATAAATTTAAAATATCTTCTCGAAAATCAAAGATAAGCTCTAAACTTATTATTTTAGCCATAAATTTTGTGATTTTCTGAGAGCACTTTATTTTTGTACCTTCAACATGATTATTGTAACTACTCAGGTGTCAGATTTTAGGAGTCAGGGGTCAGATAAAGCCGTGTTAACTAGGAATTTTCGTTTTCTTGAGCATAGAAGATATTCTTTGCAATAAAGTAAGCTATAAATTTACGGTCGCATTGTTTCCTGACCCCTGACACCTCACTCCTGACACCTGAGAAGTTACTAATTTTTAATTTTTAAATACAATAGTCTATAACTATGAAAATTCTAGTAAATACCATCTTGAGTGTATTGATCCTATTTTGTTTATTTGCCTGTGGCGGTAATGGAGGAACAGCTTCTAATGCCCCAATGTCTGTAGATTTGGCTGGTTTTACACAAAACCCCTTAGCAGGTGGAGGAATCAGCGCTGTTAAAACGGGAGCAGATGGAAAAATTGTGGAGCAAGGTATAATCGTAAATGGAAAAAAAAATGGATCTTGGATGACTTATTACCCAAATAAAGAAGATCGCATTAAATCCATTGCTAATTATGTAAATAATGAGCTTAACGGTTTATACTTAACGATGTCCGATAGAGGTCAAATTGAAACGAAAACGAACTATGTGAATGGAGCATATGATGGAATATATGCTAAATACAAATTTGGGAACTTAGAAGAAACGGCTACTTATACCAATGGACAAATGACGGGTTCTTTTAAACAATATTATAACAATAATAAAATAAAATTAGAAGCGCAATACAAAGATGGCAAGCAGCATGGATCTTATAAATACTACGATGAAGATGGTAAGGTGATGATGGAATATGAGTATAAGAATGGAGAGAAGGTGAGTGGTGGCTTGACTAAGTAATAGTCTACTTTTAAAGAGTAGAGAAGCGAGAGCAGAGAATAGAGACAGTTTTTGTTTAAAAATTGACGAAATTTCGTTGTTTGCAAACGAAATCTATCTCTGCTCTCTGTTCTACTTTGAATGTCCAGTAGCGTAGTTTTCGTTTAAAAATTGACGAAAATAGCTTGTTTTTAAACGAATTAGAACTCTATTCTTTGTTCTTCCAATGTCTACTTGTCTATATGGCTACAATTCTCTATTTTGTAGAAAAATAAGAAATTAGGAGAATAGGAATTAGGGTAGGGCTGTACAGTTCTTTAAGATTTGAATATGTTTTTTAGCTGAAAACTAAAATTATTGAGGTGAATTAAATCAAATATCATAAATCTTACATCATAAATCATATATCCAACTAGTTTTTCTAGCGTGATGGATATATGAGGTATGATTTCTGAGGTATGATTTGTTCGTGATCAAAAACAGAATCGCTAATTTATAAATATACAAAACAAAGAACTGTACGGCCCTGAGGATTAGGGGTAAGTTCGAGCCGCATCCCTACATCTAAGGAATGACGTAGGGATGCTGCCCAACTTTTTTTACACTCTATGCAATTCCTATTCCCAAGCTTAAAAAGGATTTAGTAAGAAGTAGGGACCCTTCCGACTATTTCCCACTTTTATCTATGGAAAACGATCAATACACACACACAACATTGGTGTCATACGACCCCATACCAACGATTTATTCAGAGGCACTGCCAATTTATGATGGGATATTAGCAATAGACCAGATTGATGTGAAAGGGAGTAGCTTGTTTTCAGATGTACTACAAGATCTGTTTGCTAAACGGACTTTTACCTACCAATTTCGACCTCCTCAAGATCAGCAAGACCGCATAAGGAAATTGTATTTTAGCCTACAAAATGACCAATCCTTAACGGCTGATACCTATTTAGATTTTGGCTATCCTACATTAATAAAAAGAAACAACAAGGCGATTAATGGTATAGCAGCAATACCTATTTTCTTTTGGTCTGTGGCTTTAGATCCTGACGAATCAGATGCTTCCTTGTGGTCAATTAGTGGAAACGGACAAAAGCGTGGAAAATTGAATCCTGCTCTAAGAGCGCTTTCAGAGGAAGTAGCACTACTAGTAGATAAAGGAGAAAATGGTATTCGCCAAGAAGGATTATCTAGTGATTTCTGTACAATTTTCTGTCAGGAGCTATCAAACCTCTTATCTTGTAATAATGATAGACCAGCTGGAGGTACGATATATTTTCCATCTCTCGGAGAACTTTTGAGTAAACCTCAAAAAGGGGAGATATTATGGTCAGCAGTAATTGGTAATTTACCAGAGGTGCAGCAACATACTTTTATTGAAGCGTGTTTGACTAAAGAATATTGGGATAAAAAGAATACGGTATTAAGCCCCTCTACGATCAACTTTGATTTTTTAACCAATGACCATTATCAGCAAGGAGTAGCAAATGCGACCAATAAACAAAATTTTATTGCGGTAGAAGCGCCTACAGGTACTGGCAAGACGCACACGATCCTCAATCTATTAGTTAAAAACTTAATTAAACAACAATCCACATTAATAGTAGGAACGAATCAGGTTGGTTTAACAAAAATAGCCAATAGATTTAGTCAGAATGGTTTGCAATCCTACAGCTATCACTTTAAAAACTTACAACAGGATAAACAACGTTTAATTGATTTATTAATTCCTAAAGTAAAGGCTATTGGTCAATTAAAAAAACAGCCTTCTAATACAGAATTTGATACCACTTTTTCAGAGTATGCCCAACTTAGTCAGCAGCTCACGGCTATAGCGTCGCATTATGGGCAGAGTGTCTTTGATATAAATAATAGGGCAGAGACGATTGGCTTGTTTATGAAGCATAACAAATCCGATAAAAAGGATTTGTTGAGTACTCATTTACAGCCAAAAGACTTCCAATTTAATATGTTGGAAATGACTCAGATTTCTGCGAAAGTCATTAAATGTAATACCTTGTTTACCGAGATCAATGGATTTAAAAACCCATTAGATGCCTTGAGTAAGGAATCTTTTTTATATAAAAATAAAGAAGAGGCTAAAGAAATTGTCGAACAATATTTAAAATCTTTTATCTCAAGAGCTAGAAAAATTCAGCAGACTGCTCTGGTAGATATGGGGCAATATAAAGACCAGTTAGAGGTACAATTTTATCAGTATGATAGAGATTTAGGAAAACGTATTTTATTCTTAGAAGAGGCATTAGTTACCTACGAAAATAAATTACTTAATAAGCAATCCATTACGATTGATGATAAAGCCGGTATTCTAAATTCTTTTAATAAACTTCAAAAAAAGTACGTTACTAGTCCCTACTTTGAATTTCAATTTGGGACGAATACAGATAAGATTGACTCTATCCATATAGCCTTAAAAAAATTTAAAGAAGCTTATCAAATTTGGCGGCAAGGCTATCCATTTGATTTGTCAGAAAGTGTGAAACATTTAACTAGTCGAACTACCCAGAATTCTATTGATTTTAAAGATCGATTAGTTCGGATTGAGCATTCTATTGAGTCCTTGGTAAAAGATATTAATGCGATTCCTTTATTTAAAGAGCCAGTAAAAAATAATGGCACAAGTTTGCCTTTACAAGTTCGCCAACTAGAAGCGCTAATAGAACAACTAAATTACACGCTTTATAATTTAAGAGATTTTGATAACTACTACGCATGGAGACAACATTGGCAAACGATGAATCTCCAAGAACAAAAAGTGATCAAGGCATTGATTGCTGTTCGGCCAGCTAATTGGGAGAATGCTTTTAAGAGTTGGTATTACCAACATCTACTTCAAGGGGCAGAGAAAGAGGAGGTATTAAATCAACCAGAAATGGTACAGTCTTATCATGCAAAACACGATAAATTGTCTGCATTATTACCTGCCTACTTACGGACCAATTGGGCCGCACAAAGTTGGACGACTTTAAATGGATTAAAAGAAACAGATCAGTTTTCGTCCGATAAGGTATTAGGCACAGAAGTACAGGAAGAAAATATAGAAGCCTATTACCAGAGTAATTTTGAATTATTGAAGAATTTCTTTCCGATTCAATTAATGACGACGGCTACTTTTGAAAAATTAAATACGAAGGATAAAGCGGCTTGGGATAATG
>JALZWC010000212.1 GCA_023300255.1 Saprospiraceae bacterium
AGAGAGTAGAGACAGATTCCGTTTACAAACAACGAAATTTGGTCATTTTTTAAGCGAAATTCATCTCTATTCTCTGCTTTTTTCTTATGTAGCGTAGTATGTAGTATGGCTGTGTCTTTGTACCTCTGCGTTCAACGATAGGCGCATATAGTCTATTAAACCAAAAAAGGTCTCGATATTGTATCGAGACCTTTTTTTAATATGGTAACCAAAAAATTAGAGGTGTAAACATTTTGTACTAAAACAAAAAATTAACGACTAAGTAATTCAGCTGCTTTTTTAGAACCTAAAGCTGCCGCTTTTTTCCAATCACTTTTAAAGCCTTTTTTACCAGCTTTTTTGAGTGCGATCCCTCTGTTAAGTAGTCCATCAGGACTAACGGCTTTACCGCCTTCTAGATCAATATTCATTGCATCATTAAAAGCAACAACAGCTTCTTTGTAATCTTCAAGTTCTAATAACGCTTTACCGTACTTGTTGAAGACTTCTTTTCTCCATCTAAAGTTAGGATCATCTGATTTGAAATTTCTTTTAGAAAAGAATTTAAAATCTTCCGCAGCACCTTTGTAGTCTCCCATTTTCATTAAACAATTCCCTTTAAGGCGACGTGCTTTCCAATAAACCGTTTGTAAAGGAATAGATCGCTTAACGGTTTTCGTCAGATCAGCTACTGCCTTTTCTAGATCCTTGTCTAATAAATGAATGGCGGCTCTACCGAAGTAAGCATCAGGATTGTTGTCATAAAGATTGATACTCTTTGTGAAATCGTAAAGAGCATCTTCATAATTTTTCAATCTGAAGTTAATTTGGCCTCTTCGCTCGTAAGCCTGAGCATGACGTTCATACTTTGAGATAGCCTTATTAAGGGCTTCTATGGCTTCGTTTTCTTTTCCTTTTTGCTTGATTAATTCTCTGCCTTTGAGAAATGCCTGAACGGCAATCTTATCGCTGTGTGGTTCTATTATAAGGCTTTCGATGATTTTTCCATCGATTAGCCATGCACTTAAAGAACCAGCAACAGCGTACTGAGCTAAATATTGAAATAGACTAATGGTCGTTTTCCATTTTTTTTCTGTTCCATAAATAACTACTCTAGGAAGATTTAAACAAAACTCTTCAGGAATGAACATTTCTTCTGCACTAAGAAGAAGGTCCTTTTTGTAGTAAGTGTCCAATCGGCGTTCATACATTTGAAACACCTTTTGGTAGCTTTTAAGACTGCCAAACTGGAGGCTGCCTTTAAAGATGATTTTGAAATTTTTTACATTGGTCACCATGACTAATACTGCTTTATTGATTGATGTTATTTACATATAGTTTCTATTGGTCAGTTGTTAAAGCTATTCTTAAAAGAATAAATCGTATAGCACAACCATTTTATCGAGTTAATTCGATAGAAGTATACTTTCTTATTTAGCGTATGAAGTACTTAACTGTAATATAAATATATGCCTCTTATAGGTTCTCACTGTGAGAAGTGATTAGGTTTGGCTTTAATGATTTACAATCTCTATTACAATCTAGTTTTCTCGGTATGTATGTTCAGTTAATAGGAACTTGTCCTTAAAATATGAGTTAGAATATTTTCTTTATTTTGGGAATATATGTTGGGACAAGGTGTAGGCTAGTTTTTTGCACAGTCAACAAATTTACAAAAAAAATTGGAACAAACAAATTCTCTTTTAGTTTTTAAATTCATAAGTCGTTATAAATCAGGCAGAAAGGCGAGATTTATTAGAATTCGGTAGAACCTTTTGAGAGAAAGTACTAAATTTTACATTTAAGATATACCATATTTATGTTATTACTGTGTTACACATTGTTATTTTTATTTTTGAGCTAGATCTCTTGCTCTTGTTTTAGACAATAAGTATGGTTTTCAGGACTAACGCAATATCTTTTGCATTAAAAGCTAATAAAATAAATACTTATTACACTGGAAAAGATTTTGTTACAAATAATATTTTAACTTTATTTTAAGTTAAAATTACTGTAGTGCTTATTACGTATTAATAAATATTTGTATTGATTTTATTTTGATTTAGTTGTGATTGTGTATTAGGTCAAAATATAATTTCATGTTTTAATTGTTATGTGAAATATAATTAATATAAAAAAGAGCCATTGTTTGATGAATAAACAACAATTGATACTATAAAATTTCAAAAACAATACGAATATTCTAAGATTAGAAAGTTTTATAAAAAAAATCAAAGCTCAAATTTTTAAAAGGAAGAAAAACCGCTTTTTGCTGCAAAGCATTTATTAATTTTTCTAGAAAAGGAAAGTTGTCTAAGAAGTTGTAGCTAACTTTGATCTTGAAAGAAATATTTTGGGAATATGGTTCTTTGAAAAAGAACGTAAAATCTTATACATGAATCGGACATTCTATTTTTATTTTATCTTAGGTTTATTTTTCGTCGATTGTTCTTCTGATACACAAAAAGCACCTAATCTTGGAGTTGATGGTAAAGTCTCTTTAATGACTTTTGACGAAGAACTAAAGAAGGTCAATTCTCCGCAATTAATTGATGTGCGAACGCCTGCGGAATTTGCCAAAGGACATTTAGAAGGTGCAAAGAACATGAATTTTAACGCAGCTACCTTTGAAAATGAAATCAATCAACTTGATAAAAGTCAACCTACTTTTATTTATTGTCATTCAGGAGGAAGAAGTGGAAAGGCGTATAAAAAAATGAAAGCACAGGGGTTTACTAAAGTTTACGATATGAAAGGTGGTTATAGTGCGTATAGTAAACAGTGAGTAAGTACCTGGATATAATTAAACGTATTTCCTAAACACATAGGCACAGAGGACACATAGCCTATGTATTCTATGTGCCTATGTGTTTAGATAAATTCTAATTGTGTTCTTACTTAAGAATGAAATCTAACTATTATTAAAAATATGTTTGGAATTAAGAATCTTGAATTTGTTAATCCAGAATTACTTCTGTTACTGTTATTAATACCGGCTATTGCTGTATGGTTCTTTGTGAAAAAGAAAGACCAGCATGTGTCGATAAAAATGTCCAATCTAGAATCTATAGCAAATATCTCGACTATCAGAAGTACGTTAAGGAGATATCTACCTTTATTACGAGCTTTAGCACTAGCTGCATTGGTAATTGCATTAGCTCGACCTCGTCAGACTTTAAAAGAGGAAGATATTAAAGCAGAGGGTATTGATATTTGTTTGGTGATGGATTTATCGAGTAGTATGCTGGCCCAAGATTTTAAGCCAGATCGACTAGAAGTAAGTAAGCGAGTAGCCTCCGACTTCGTTTCTAAAAGAGAACATGACCGAATTGGACTGTCTGTGTTTTCAGGAGAAGCATTCACACAATGTCCCTTAACGACAGATCATCGAGTGGTAAAAGAATTTTTGGCAAGCTTGAGATGTGGCATGTTAGAAGATGGAACTGCCATAGGCATGGGTCTAGCGACTGCAGTTAACAGATTGAAAGAAAGTGAATCTAAAAGTAAAGTAGTTATATTACTAACGGATGGTGTAAATAATGCGGGCTACATTAAACCGATAACCGCATCTGAAATAGCAAGAGAGTTTGAGGTGAAAGTATATACTATAGGTGTTGGTTCTACAGGCGATGCCTTAACGCCTGTTAGTCGTCGTAGTGATGGCAAATATATATTTGGCTTAGCCAGAGTAGAAATAGATGAAGAGTTATTAGCAGAAATCGCTACCATGACGGGCGGAAAATATTTTAGAGCAACCTCCGCAGAAAGCTTGGAACGTATTTATGCAGAAATCGACCAATTGGAAAAGACAGAGATAGAAGTGACGACCCTCAAAAGATATAGTGAAGAATTTCATCATTTTGCTTTATGGGGCTTGATTTTATTGGTGATAGAGTTGTTCTTGCGGTATACGGTATTTAAGACGATTCCTTAGGATTAAATGCTTTGTGTCAATATCGTCAGCGATATCTAAGAATCTAAAAAATATACTAATTAAAAGGAGTATAAAATAAAATTAAGGTAAGCTCAAGCTAATTGATCCGATCACTTCTAGTGGTCGGATCAAGCTGCACGTTTCATCCGACCACTGGAAGTGATCGGATGAATTAATTTGCTATCCAACTTTGCTGTATACTCAATTCAATTCCTAATCTTTGAAAAAATACCTTCAAACAATAAGCTACTTCCTATTCCTATATTTATCCATGATCGCCTGCGCCCAACAGCAACCACTAACAGGTGGAGAAAAAGATGAAGACCCGCCTAAAATTGATAAATCGTTATCCACTCCGAATAATCAAACGAACTTTGAAAAGCAAACAATTGAGTTCTTCTTTGATGAATACATTAAACTAGAAAATGCCCTTAAATTGGTGGTGATCTCTCCGCCTTTAGACCGTATTCCTACCATCACGACGAAGTTAAAAAAACTACAATTCAAAT
>JALZWC010000213.1 GCA_023300255.1 Saprospiraceae bacterium
TGTATCTATGTGGTAAATTCGTCAACATTATATGTGTTTTCCCCCAATTCTTTACACACTCAAATAATATAATTGTAATCAAAAAAGCCCCCCTCCATAAATGGAGAGAGGCCATCCCAAAAACCGATTTAAGTATATATCGTTGAAAATGATGTAGAAAAGATAACGAATAAAATTCGACAATTTCCTACTCATTCATATAGTCAAATCCTTAACTAGTCCTTATATATTTTAACCTGATTTATTTGTTGATTAGTCAGCTTATAATCCCTTGAAGTATGTTGATAATTATAGTACATACTGCTAACTAATCAAACGTTTGATAGATCCTCAAAAGAAATTATTTGAGTACTATCAAGTATCCCTAAAAAAAGAAAGTTAAGATGTGTAGAGCAAAAGCCCTACACATCTAACTTTAATGATGATTATTAATCAATAATGATCATCTTCTTAGTCACTACGTTAGACGCAGATTCTAATTGGTATTGTAATACACCAGTTGCACCCAATTCTTTAGCATTTAAGCTAACTTGGTTGTAACCTTTAGTGTAATCAGCTGTGATAGCCTTTAATACTTTACCTTGAATATCCATTACCACCAATGTTGCAGTTCCAGCAGTTGGCAAGTTAAAGCCAATTACAGTTTCTGCGTTGAATGGGTTAGGAGTATTTTGCATCAATTCAAAGTTAGCAGCTGGAGTAGCTGTAAATTCGATTGCAATATCTAATAATTCACCTGAAGTGTTATAAGCTTCAGCAGTAGTAACATCTGAAGAAACAGAGATTAATTCACTTAATAAACCATCTGCAGTTGCAGTGAATTCAGTTGTGAATAATACATCTGTAGCAGTAGCCTTACCATTCCAAGAAGTAGCTAATGTACCTCTTGAGTTGTTAAAGTTAGCAGCCTTAGCTACACCTTCTACAACTTGAGTAAAGTCAAGACCAGCATAGTTCATTGTGAACTGGTAACCTTCAACTGTTGCTATATCAGCAGCAGTGAAAGAAACACTTACTTGCTCTCCTTTAGCAACTGAACGATCTTCTGTAGTTAATACTAATGTACCGTTTGCATTTCTTGCTTCAGCAGTAACTAAACTACTTGCAAGTGCACTTCCGTTAACATCACCAATCTTAACTGCAACGAAATCTACCGCTAATTGATCTGAAGCAATGTTGTTGATGTTCGCAATTTCTGGGAAAGTCTCAGACAATGTAGTTGCCAAAGTTCCAAAATTGTGAGCTGCATCAACAAATCTCCAAGAAGTATTATTAGCAAACTCCGTATTAATATTCAAGATTAACTGACGTAACTGTACCATATCAAAAGCAGTGATTGTACCAGATCTATTAATATCTGCTGCAATATACTCATATGGAGACGTGAAGTTCTGTATGTTTAAGATGTGCTTGCTAATCAATACTAAATCGAAAGTAGATACCCCATTTAAGTGGTTAATATCTTTCTCAGGAGTAATTGTATAATCACCACCTGTTGGTACAGTGAAAGCAAAAGCACCAGAGTTATCAGTAGACATCGCACTTGACATACCACCGTTAACAGATACATTTACAGTTCCTACATTTACACCGTCAGGATTAGTAATCTTACCAGCTACTGCTTGCTCTTCGTCTACTTCTATAGCACCACCAGAACATGCACCGATGTTATCCTGTACGATTATATTAACAGATACGAAAGCAAAGTTACCTTCTGAATCAGTAGCATATAAATCAACAATTTGAGTCCCTAAATCATTACAAGTAAATGTAACAGATGTTCCTAAAGCTGCAGCTTCCGCAGCAGTTGTTGGAGCAGCTACACCTGCTTGTCTGATAGACAATGCTACCTCACCACAGTTATCGAAAGAACCTTGATCTAAATCAGAAGCCCAAATATCAGTTGTACCATCAGCACCCATATTAATAGCAATACCGTTTAATGCATATGGAGTTGGTTGCTGGCAATCCCAAGCTTGCTCAGGAGCAGACTTACCACCACCTGAGTTACCACAGCCATCAGCTGCCCAAAACTCAGCTACATAATACTTCTTATTCTCGATAGGAGCAGTAATCTCGAAGTGATTAGCAGTTGCAACAGTAGCAAGAATGTTACCGAATTCATCTGTTTCGTATACTATAGCAGTCCAAGTCATATCCTCTTCTCCAACACAATCGTCTGCCCAAGCAGTCCAAGTTGCAGAATCTGTACAGTCATCACCATTGATACAAAGACCATCGTTAGCGATATCCTTAACATCTGGAGCAACATCATCAACTAATCTCATGATTCTTGTATAAGTCATGTAGCTTGTTGTAGCGAAATCAGCAGAAGTAAATACTGCACTTGATCCAGTTGCAGATCTTGGAAGCACAACAGCTACATCACCTGGCTCATATATACACCAGTTAATGATGTGATAAGTCACTGCTAATTTCTTACATGCACCGTCGTTTGCAACAAATTCTCTAGTCTCTACCTCTACACCTAATTGATCACAAGATCCAGCTACAACATCAACATCATCTTCTCCAAAAGAGAAAGAAGGACCTTCTTGATCAAATGCACAAATAACATCTTCGTCACCTGGTACACTGATCTCCCATCCTGCTCTGTAGTCAACAGTAATAGTTTGTGTTACTGGAGCAGAAGTGTTATTCCAATCTGTAGCAGTCCATGTTCTTGTAACAGTGTACTGACCACAACCTTCTCCATCAACTTCTACTGTTTGAGTCATACCTAATTCAACACATGTAAGATTATCTACACAATCTGGCGCACCAAATCTTGCGTTTAAGTCCCTCTCTACAGTTCCTGTAACTTCACCATTTTCAATGTTGAAATGTGCTACATCACAGAATACAGTCATGTCAGCAGGAGCTTCACATACTGGTGCA
>JALZWC010000214.1 GCA_023300255.1 Saprospiraceae bacterium
AGAGCAAGTGAATCTATCTGGCTTTAGACAGACCGCAAAGCGGACGGGCTTGCTGGGCAGGTTAAAATGGCTAATTTATTCTTACTCTTTGCCTAAGTACTCGAACAAAATTAAACTATTATTTTAAACACATAGACACATAGGCCACATAGCGTAGAAGCCTATGTGGTCTATGTGCCTATGTGTTTAGATAAAATTAATTTTGTCCAACTACTTATTCAACTTACTCCCAGATCATGGTGATTTTAGAAATCACTATGATCTAAATACCACCCCTTCCCTACTCTTTCCAATATTGCCTTAATAAAATTTATTTTGTAAAGCCTAGCTTTCTACCTATTTTTGCACTTTCTTACAAACAATGTCCCTCATGCATTGTTCGTATCGTTCAACACATACATTCTATATCACAATACCTATATAACAACAATGGCTGTAAAAAAAATTAGCACTGCCCTTATCTCCGTTTATTCTAAAGAAGGTTTAGAACCTATTGTCAGAGAATTAGAAAAAATCGGCGTAAAAATTTACTCCACTGGAGGTACTCAAAAATTTATAGAACAATTAGGCGCTCCCGTGACGTCGGTAGAAAGCCTAACTTCTTATCCATCCATACTAGATGGTCGAGTGAAAACCTTGCACCCTAAAGTGTTCGGTGGCATTCTAGCAAGAAGAGAAGAAGGACACTTAGGTCAATTAGAAAAGTATGAAATACCAGAAATTGATTTGGTAATCGTAGATTTATACCCTTTTGAAGAAACGGTAGCAAATACGAAAGACGAAACAGCCATTATTGAAAAAATAGATATTGGCGGTATTTCTTTAATCCGTGCAGCAGCAAAGAATTTTAAGGATGTAGTGGTTGTTCCTTCCAAAGCAGAATATAACGATCTACTAGCTCTATTAAAAGACAAGCAAGGCTTTACCGATGAGACAGATAGAAAAGAATTAGCGCGTCGTGCATTCAAAGTTTCTTCTAATTATGATGTAGCGATTTTCAACTACTTCAATGAAGGGACTGCTGACTTATCTTTTAAATATAGTATTCACCGATCCGACATTTTACGATATGGAGAAAATCCACACCAAAATGGCGTCTTCTTCGGCGACTTTGAACAGATGTTTGTTCCCTTAGGCGGTAAGCCTATTTCTTATAATAACTTAGTAGATATTGATGCGGCGGTTCAGATCATGAAAGAGTTTAAAGATGCAGATCCCACCTTTGCTATTTTGAAACATACCAATACTTGTGGTTTAGCTACACGCCCTACTCTTTATGGTGCGTGGACAGCAGCATTGGCCTGTGATAATGTATCTGCATTCGGTGGTATTTTTATTTGTAATAAATCTTTAGATTTAAAAACCGCAGAGGAAATCAATAAGTTATTTTATGAAGTAGTCATTGCACCAGATTTCGATGCAGATGCTTTTGAGTTATTATCCAAAAAGAAAAAACGTATCTTATTAAAGATAAAAGACTTTTATGTACAGCCTAGAAGTTTCAGAAGTCTTTTAAATGGTGTCGTAGAACAAGATACTGATCTTAAAACAGAAACAGCACCAGACTTAAAAACAGCTACGACAAAAGCCCCTACTCCAGAACAAATAGAAGATCTATTATTTGCCAGTATCAGTGTAAAACACTTGAAATCAAACGGTATTGCACTCGTTAAAAATAAGCAACTGATCGGCATGGGTTGTGGACAGCCATCGCGTGTAGATGCTTTGAAACAGGCCATTACTAAAGCCAAAGCTTTTGGTTTTGATTTAACTGGTGCAGTGATGGCATCTGATGCCTTCTTCCCTTTTCCTGATTGTGTAGAAATTGCACATAACGAGGGGATTAATGCAGTCATTCAACCTGGCGGTTCTATTAAAGATCAAGAAAGTATTGATTATTGCGATGCGAATGGAGTGGCCATGGTCATGACTGGCAATCGTCATTTTAAGCACTAATTTTTTTTAGACCACTTTGCTGTCAGACCGCTGCGCTGTGAGAAGTCAGATCGCTTCGCTGTCAGACTCTTGACGTTGACGTATTATCTCATTAAAAAGGATCTTTTTATTAGATCAGCTAATTCCTTTATCAAAACGAACTGTGTCAACGTCATAAGTCTCACTTCTGACAGTGCAACGGTCTGACATCTCACAGTTTCGAAGAAATTCGGAACGGTCTCTTTAAAAAAATATTTATGCGTACCCTTAGTACAATTACAGATCCTATTTATACGCAAAAAGCATTTGGTTCTTTAGACCAGTTCTTTTTGAAATATCTGAAAGATAAGCGAGACTTGCCTTTTATGTATTTAATGTTAAAATTATCTCTTCTATTTATACCCGCAGCAATTATTGCGTTTACTATAGATAGCACCACTTGGCAGTGGTGGACCTTGGCAGTCGTCTATGGCATCGGCTTATTATGGTATACAGGACCATTTACTCTGATGCTACACAATACTAGTCATCGGCCATTTTTTAAAAGAGAATACAAATTAGGCAATCGATTTATTCCTTGGATATTATGTCCTTTTATGGGGCAATCTCCAGATACTTATTTTAGTCATCATATAGGAATGCATCACGCAGAAAATAATCTGGAACCAGATTTAAGTTCCACGATGAAGTACCAGCGAGATAGCTTTATTGATTATACCAAGTACTATTTACATTTCTTATTCTTAGGCGTCATTCAATTGGTCCAATACCATAAAGAAAAGAATAAGAAGAAATTTATGAAGCAAGCAATCATTGGGGAACTAACTTTTATCGGCCTATGTATCGTGCTAGCTTTTATTAATTTAAAGGCTACTTTGTTAGTTTTTGTATTACCAGCAATCATTGTTCGTTTTGCCATGATGTCTGGCAACTGGGCACAACATGCTTT
>JALZWC010000215.1 GCA_023300255.1 Saprospiraceae bacterium
GGAGCCATTATACTCGTCCTGCAAGCCCGTCCGCTTTGCGGTTCACTTGCTTTGCAAGCTCATCTTCTAAAAAATCTTTGAAATCCCTTACGTAGCTAGGCTATGTGGGGTTTTCAAAGAGTTCTTAGAAGAAAAATTACTTCGCATTATGGCTCATCTTATTCTGTCTCTTTCACTTATAGAATAACAAATCGGTTCTTGATATATTTTATTGAAGTTAGTCGACTTACTTAAAATAGTCCAATTGCTATGCCAAGGCTGCTTATTATCATAAAATATGTTTAATATATTGACAATCAAATATTTAAATAATTTATATAATAAGCAATTATTTTTACCTAGGTTTTATTTTTACTAAATATCGTAATGTTACGTAAAATATAATTGTATATTATACGTATCATTTATGTATTCTCTACTCTAAAAAATAGCGTATTAAATTTTAAAGAACACACCTACATTATAAGAGGTAGCAGCATAGATTAATTTCCCTGAAAGCGCTGTACCAAAACCAGCAGATACGCCCCATGTTTCATTAACATTATATGCGAGTTCAGGTCCAAAAGTTAGATGTTCACTATTATTAGCAAAAATACTAGTACTATTTTCTCTTTGTCCTTCAACACCATTATTTGTAGATTGGATACCATACAATCTGGCAATTGCTGTTAGGCGATTATCAAATAAAGTCACCCCTGCTTCAACACCAAATCTTATCTCATCTGAAAAACCTTTTGTTCTATTATTGTAACCCGCATAGACGCTAGCGTAAGCATTCGCCGTTCCTAGTTTAAAACCGGTACCTGCATTCAATTGAAATAATTGATTGAACTCTCCATCGCCAGTTTGTAAAGCACCCGTACTTCCGCCACCATCATTTCCTAAAGGTATACCAAAGGTGATAGAAGCACTTAATGCAAGAGGACCATTTAAAATTTTATAGTTGAGACCTATATCTGTATCTCCTAAACTATTAACTTTTTCTCCAGGAAGAATAGTTTCTCCTGTTGTACCTGATATAGTATTATTAAAATACGCTACACTCAAAAACGGAAAGTAGACTACTCCAGTGATTCGATCTGTAAGGCCATACTCTGCATAAATGCTAGTATTAAAAAGTCCACTAGTAACATTAGGATCTATTCGACCAATATCCGTATAGTGTTCGTTGGAAATAATCCACCACTCTGAAATTTTTATATATCCTTTATTTTTAAGTTGCGGCCAAGGACCACCCGCATAAATAGTTGTGGAAAAAAAGAAGACAACTAGTATACTTATGACTTTTATTATTGATTGATTTTTCATTTCATTTTTTTGATTCTTTGACAAATCCAGTGAAAACGATCAATTAGGAATGACGAAATAATAAATTACACAGTTAGGCAATTTAAATTAATAAATTGGACGTTTTAGGCTAGTCATTTTTTCTTCTAAGGAATTCTAAAAAAACTAAGCATAGCAGGGCTACGGTTCTTTTTTTAGGGTTTCTTAGAAGGAAAAGGGCAGCATTAAATGTTTAATTTATTATTTTAAACTGCCTTACACTTCGCTCTTTTTACCTCTGGCTACGTTAAAAAGCCTCGTCGATGCTAGGCAGTAACCCATCCGCAAGCGGTTCACGAGTTGCACTCGTTCCTATTTTTCGCCTTGCCAGAGATAAAAATAGACTCGTTTAACTGTGTAATTTATTAATCCCTCATTCCTTAAAAATAAAAATCAACGCTTCCGTTGGTCGTTTTTGACTTTTCTTTTTAATTGAACACTGGATTTGTCAAAGAACGATTTTTTTTATTAACGATGGGACAATAAATCCATCATTTCGACAAGATAAAGTTATTGTTTTGCCATTACAAATTACTGCTATTAGTTAATCAATCCATCTCCTACTTTTACTCTAAAAGGTTTACAGTAATATAATAGGTAATCAAAATCACCAAGCTCAACGCCCTCAATTTCATAAGTATGCGCTCCTTTAAAAACATCTACTAGACCAACTTCAAATGCACCATTATTAGTATTTGGATTATTGGTTAGATATAGATACAAACCAGGTAAAGCAGATGTCGTTTCATAGTTTTCTGAAATGGATAAAAGAAGTTTTCCATTTTCTTGTTCTTCTAAAGTAAAATCGCCTTCTAAGGTATAAAAAGTAGTTGTTGCTATTGTTCCACTTCTGGCAGTTAAAACTTCTTCGGCAACCACGGTAGTACCTCCAATAGTTACAGGTATTAATTCTAGGAGCGGATCTCTACCTTCTAGAGTGACCATAGCACTAACGGTTACCATTCCTTGCTGGAGTGCAGTCGCCAGTCCGTCTGAATTAATCGTAAGAAGTGACTCATCTGAACTAATCCATTCTACTTGTCCTTCTTCTATTGCTCCTACATTATTGGTATAACGTGCAGCAAATTGAAACGTCTCTCCTGCCGCAATTACTTCTGGCATCATCGTAATTCTTAGTTGCTCATCGACCATATCTTGGATGATATCATCTTCTATACAAGACACTATTATGATGGGCAGTAAGAGATAAAAAATAATATTTTTCATGAAAATTAGTTAAGATAAAGTTATGATACAAACAGGGCAAATGAAGGGTTTATAATCGTAATATGTAATTAAGTAGTGTGACAATAATACCTTAGTGAAAGAGACAGAATAAGATGAGCCATAATGCGAAGTAATTTTTTCTTCTAAGAACTCTTTGAAAACCGCACATAGCCTAGCTACGTAAGGGCTT
>JALZWC010000216.1 GCA_023300255.1 Saprospiraceae bacterium
AAGGAACCGTAGCCCAGCTATGCTTAATTTTTTAGCATTCCTTAGAAGAAAAAATGTCTAGCTTAAAACGACCAATTTATTCTTACACTTTGCCTTATTTATTTCCTGCTCCCTAACGTTAAACACAAATAGTCTATTTATTTTATATCGTTATTTAATCAAACTATTCTATTCTCAATCATGGACGATAACTGCTATATTTGCCCACCATTATAGCAACAATGACAGACATATATAATTGTCCTATCAAAGTATGGATAACAGTTAAACCCTTTGCGACATCTTTTTTAGGCAGTATATCGCCAAATCCCAAAGTAGTAAGATTGACAAAGCTAAAGTATATGTAGTCGTAGTACTTTAAAGATTTATTTGTTGTATAAGCATAGGCATCTGGATAGATCGTGTTTAAAGAGAGCATCATAAAGCAACCGATTAGTCCAATAATGATATATCCACTTAGTGCACCAAATACAATATTTAAATCAATTTCTTTTGCTTGAAAAAGAGTTTTTAGAATATGATTAAGAAGTAAGAGAAAGAAAAAGATGTAGCTAACGTGTTGAGCAAAAGGTAAATACGGAAAAATCTTCAAATAGGGCAGCCAAGTTAGCAAAATTGCTGTGAGACCATTAAGAAGGCCCCAATAGAAAAGTTTTAAATCAAACATTAGGCAATTGCAGGATATTAAAAAGACTAAAGAAAATAGAATATTTAGGGTAATAAGTTGATCTGTAGAAGAACTAAAAAGACTAGGAACGGCTATAAGTGTCAAGAGAAAAAAGAGTAAAACTTTAAAATCTCTACCCTTCAAAAAGAATAATAATTTTTGATACATATCTAATAAATTCAATAATTTTTAAATGGAAAATCCGCCATCTCCCATTTCTAATTCTAAACTAACAATATTCTTTTTTAGTCAAAAAAAAACCTTAATAATATCGTTTTTCTAATGATTGAATGGATATAATTTTTCTTAATTCATCTAGAATTAGCAAAAAAAATCCGATAGAAAATAGGTCATTATTATTTTTTATCTGGAGATGAATGGTGATATCAAGAGCGAAGGTCATATTCCTTCTTCATGCATTCTTTTTACAAAAAACAGCCTCCTTTTAATTATGGGTGGTACCAGTAGATGTTTTAACTTGTTTCTGTTTTTTTCGCTACTGTACACTTTTATATTATTTGGCAAATACTAGAAAAATATAGAATCGTTAAGGTTTGTAATCTCGATGTTGTGCGATTATTGCATAGCATCGAGGTTACAAACCTTGACGATTCTCCTGAAATTCAAAAAGTGTAAGGTAAGGAGTTTTTTATTTAAGAATTTAACTTTCGAACTAGAGGTCCCAGAGTAAGCCCTTGAACAATAATGGAAAATAAGACGATCGTATAGGTAATAAAAACAATCATATCTTTTGTCACTAAATCTTCAGGTAAAGATAATGCAAGCGCAATGGAGATTCCACCTCGCAATCCACCCCACGAAAGAATACTTATGGTCTTCCTTGTTTCTGATCCTTCATGTTTTAATAAAGAATATGGAATACTTACAGAGATAACACGGGAAATTAAAACGATTCCGATAGATAAAATTCCTAATATTAAAAAATTCCATTCGAAAGGAATTAAATGAATTAACAAACCAATAAGTACAAACAGTATAGCATTGAATATATCGTCAATTAATTCCCATATCTCATTGATTTGCTCTCGACACATCTCAGAGAAGGAAGGATTGTTTAATTTATTACCCATATAAATACCTGTTACAACCATTGCTAAGGGACCAGATACACCTATCAATGAGGCAAAGGTATAGCCTCCTAGTGCAATTGACAAAGTCAGTAAAATTGCTAAATGGGGATTTTCTTGAATGCTATCTATTAAACGGAAAACAAAGAATCCAAGCAATAAACCAAACACCACCCCACCTACTGCTTCTTCTAGGAACAGTTGTAAAATTTCTACGGAGAGGGATTCGCCGCTATGAGCGGAGTTCATACTAAACGCATCAATAACAAGTAGAATACCAGTAAATACCACCACACCTATCCCATCATTAAACAGTGATTCTCCTGCAATTTTTAATTCTAAACTTTTACTAACTTTTGCTTCTTTTAAAATGGCTAAAACCGCAATTGGATCTGTAGGAGAAATTAAAGATCCAAATAAGAGACAATGTATAAACGGAAAATTAATCCCTATCAATTGACTAAGGGCATAAATTAAACCTCCAACTAAACCTGTAGAAATTAAAACCCCTAGCGTAGCAAATAAGAAAATGGATGCTCTTTCCTTTTTTAAAGCTTTTATATCAATATGAATCGAGCCAGCAAATAATAAAAATGATAGCATTCCATCCATTAAAACTTCTTCAAAATCTATATTTACCAACACTTTACAAAGAAAACTACTCAATGGAATGATCGGTTCAGAAAGTATTACCAATGTGGAAAACACCAAAGCCAATATCATTAAACCAATCGTGGTTGGCAATCGTAACCATTTATAGTTTATGTAACTCAGCAATGTAGCAATACTGAAAATAATAATAAAAGATTGTAGCATTTTAAAAGTTTATCTATGTTGTTCTGTTTATATTAGTACGAATGTAGTGCCAAGGAAAATGTAATTTTTTTTATTATCTATTTTCCATAAATACTTGTAATTCAGTTTATTGCAATAATGCTGTTTATTTCTTTCAATTCAAACATATCTTGTATTTAAGAGTTACTCTGGTTCATTAGAAATAATTATTTCACCACCTCTCTAGTAAAAATTAATTAGATAAAATAAAGAACATAATTAAAATTTTAACTAAATACATAGGACAGATAGACTATGTGCCTATGCGTTTAAATATTACGTTTACTTGTGCTTAACAATATACTTTAAAAGTAGGCTTTTACGATGCATCGAATATTAGAAGACGCTCTTTTTTTAATTAATTAGTATCAGTAATGTTACTTCCTCTAAGACAAGGTTTACTCTTACTAAGCACAGGAATTAATATACACCTATAAACTATATATTTACATCATTTAGCTATTACAAAAAATAGGGCTTATCATTGTTGAATCGTATATAATAATACCTAATTATTTTAGGCTTGTCTTTCTATCCTAACCTATCAAAAAAAGTTAATTAAAGACATAAAAAAAATAACTACTCTCTTATTTGAGAACATTCTAACATGCCAGAATTCAATATTAATATTGCATTTTAAAAAATGATTCAAATAGTTCATTATCAAGTAATTATCAATTAATTATCTTGGCATATAGTTTGAAATATTAACTACTAGGAATTAGCACTTAAGACAGCGTTCCACATTGATGGCTATCAAAATTCAATGCTATATAAAGTTAATATTTATAGTCAAATTTATTACACTGTAACAGAAGTTATTAGTTTTTTGTCGAGCACATTTTGAGACAAATCAAGGCCAGAAGAACGATAATAGCCTTACAGGCTGACCGATATCTCAAGATCTTGTAAAAGGTACTGACAAAATGCAAATAAATTTATGTTAGGAATGAGGAGATAATAAATGTCCTTTAGTCGCAAACCTGTTCGCTTATCTGGTAGAAACCATATTGAAAGAACCTGAAAAAGACTTTTTGAAGTTCCGTAGCCCTATGTAGCTTCAAAAAAGTAATGCTCAGAACCCTTACGCTATGATTTTTGGACTTTAAAGTACATTCTTAAACAACTCTCAGTATATTTAGTCCTACAATTTTTTAATAAATACTAAACGAATGCGACTTCTTATATTTTTAATAGCAGGTTTAATGATAGTAAGTGAAGGAATAGGTCAAATAAAACCGGATTTTCTTCCAGAAGATCTTCAAGTCACCGAAGTACATGATTTGAAATGCTATTGCAAACCAGGCATAGCCAATAAGTTTCGTTCCAAAGGATTATCTCTTTCTTACGGCCTTAATACTGGTGGAGGTTATGAAGAGACTGCGGAGGGCGTTTTTTTAGACACCCCTAGTAACTTGGATAAATTAAGTCAACTAAAATTCAAGATAAAAATTCCTGTGTTGATAAAAGAGCGTACTAAAATATTACTCGGATATCAATATTACTCAGAATTTTATCAATTTGAACGAGTTGGCTTAGATTACGAAGCCACTTTTCAGAACCTAAATAACAATAATTTAAAGAAAAACTCTTACAGCATAATTCTTTCCCATTCTTTAAGTGAAGATAATTATCTGGCCTTCAGATACAATTATTCCGTGAATGGCAATTATGAAGGCTGGGTGAATTTCAATAGTAAATTTGCCGTAAATAAAGTAATAGGAATTTATGGGTTTAAGAAATCAGATAACTTTGAATGGGGCTTAGGTTTAATTTTAAGTAAAAGCTTTAGAAGATTTAATGCTTTACCTTTCCTATTATATAATAGAAACTTCACGCCTAAATGGGGAATAGAATCTGTCTTTCCTGCTAATGTCTTTTTACGATATAATATTAATCCCTCTTCTATTACTGCCATAGGTATGGAATATGGTAGTGAAAGTTTTCGATTATTGATAGAAGACACCACCCCATTAGATTATGCTTTTAATCACTCCGAACTAGCTTTTGTTTGGAGTTTAGAAAGACATTTAACTTCTTGGATTTGGACAAATATTAAAGTAGGGTTTCAGCGAAATTTTAGTAGCGACTTTGAATCGAAAAATATTAATACGACCACCTTTTTTGCAGAGCCTAAAAATAGTTTACTTTTTCGTATTGGAATATTTATTTCTCCTGATTTAGAATAGACTTGACTTATAGACAAGTTAGTAGACTGAGAAAAATAAATTCAAAAAATTAAAGACTCCGTTAGTAGGTACTAAAAAAAACATAGTTGTTCAACATTGGCTATCGCCAATAAAAAAATTGAAACTATCTGAACTGGCGTTAGACAGACAGACGCAAAGGTGTAGAGGTTTAAAAAGTGTAAAGATTTTTCGTAGAAAAATTCAAAACACTAGTCATCGGAAATTATATAAAGAGCTGCAGATTACAATGCTACAGCTAAAACTATTAAGTTTACACAAAAAATTGTATATCAGTAATGACTAAATCTTAACTATCAAGTATTGATCATTACTAAGAATAAATTCGAATTCAATAGAGTGTAAAACAAAGTAGGGGCCATTCCAACCCAATTGGTCCGATCACTTCCAGTGGTCGGATCAAGCTGGACGTCTCATCCGACCACTGGAAGTGATC
>JALZWC010000217.1 GCA_023300255.1 Saprospiraceae bacterium
TTCACAAATAACAAGTTGGTATATGAAAAAATCTTTTCCCTTCTAAGAATCCGAAAAAATAAGTCCGTACCTATGGGTATGCACTGATTTTTTCGAATCTTTAGAAGAAAAAATCTAATTTTTATATACTCAATTCTTATTTATGAACAAGTCTATTGATTATAAAATTAATCAATTATGTGAAAGTACTCTAATAAAGTTGATAGTTTTGTCAAATTCCCAACTTTAAGGAATGATGAAGAAATAAGTTTAGATTCTTGGGTAGATTGTTTTGGTCTTAATTTTCTTTAAAAAATCCTTGTATAGTTGTTCTATAGAAGTATTTTTTAAAGTAAGGGCAAAAGAATCAGCCAAGAGTCTGAAGTTATTTTTTTATCATTCCTAAGCTTGGCTACTTGTCTAAAGTTCTGATTTTTACCTTACTTAGTGTGTTTTTTACAATAATTGGTCATTTCTTCTTTACTTTAGTTAAATTTGCGTTTGAATGACGATCAACAAGTAATTCACGCAGCGTTCGCAGAAGTTTAAAACTTGCTGATGAAGTTGTTTAAAAATGAATTAATGTGTTATTTACGAGTCATTTCTTATCTCCTCGTTCTAAAGAACCTAAGTAAAAAATAATTATACCACATGAATCGATCGAAAAGACTGGAAGTTTTTGAGAAATTAGTCAATAACAAATTTAAGATTTATAATAGTTTGTTTTTAAATCTTCCTTATACGAGGGATAGCAACATAGGAATGCTAGTGCCGCTTTTATATAAGGTTAGTAATGAGGGCTTAGCAGCAGGGAAAAATCCAGAAGAAATTTTAAATTCCTTTTTTGCGAACTATGCAAATTTGACAACAGAAAAGGAGCAATTGGATTTTATGTTTATGGTGATTCAATACGTTGAACGCCAAGTGGTCTTATATGATAGTGTGGAAGATGCTGCTTTTGAAGAGGTTCAAGCGCATGGAAATGCCTTAACGATTAGTGATTTTTTTCAAAAGTTAGACAAAGAAGATAATTGGGATAAAATCGCAGAGAAGTTAGCTACTTTTAGCGCAAGAATTGTTTTTACCGCCCATCCGACTCAATTTTATCCTCCTTCTGTTTTGGACATTATTAATAAATTGAGAATCCTTATTCCAGATAATAAATTAAATGAGATAGATCTTACGTTACAGCAGCTAGGTTTGACTTCTCTAATTAACTCAAAAAAACCAACTCCATTTGATGAGGCGAAGAATATCATCTACTTTTTACGTCATGTATACTATGATGCAATTGGAGATTTGTATAGTGCCATTAAAGAAAAAACTAGAAATGGAGACTTTGAAAATCCAGATATTATCAAATTAGGATTTTGGCCAGGGGGGGATAGAGATGGTAATCCATTTGTGACAGCAGACATTACGAAGGATGTAGCCAATACACTCCGTATGACCTTAATGAAATGCTATTACAATGATTTAAAAAAGCTACAAAAGAAGTTATCTTTTAGAGAAATAGAAGAGGAATTGTTTGTCCTACGGACTAAATTATATGCTTCCATGTTCGATGCAAAAAAAGTATTGGATTATAAAGAAATTATCACGCCGTTATTAGCCGCTAGAAAAGTATTGATTGAAAAATATCACCAACTTTATTTGAGTGATTTAGAAATGTTAATTGATAAGGTTAAAATATTCCGAACGCATTTTGCTAACTTGGATATACGTCAAGACAACAGTGTTCATATTAAAGCAGTGACCAGTATTTTGAAATCTGCGGGTGTGATCAAAGATAATTTAGAGGAATTAAGTGAAGAGCAATTCCAAGATATTTTGTTGCGAAAAGAAATTGATGCAACTAAATTTACTTATGAGGAATCAGTGATCAATGATACTATCCAAAATATTGCTCAACTAAAAAGTATCCAGCAGGAGAATGGGGAAGAAGGTTGCAATAGATACATCATTAGTAATTCTGAAGATAGATTTGCCGTATTAATGGTATACGGCCTTTTCCGTTGGTGTGGTTGGAAAGGAACTGAAATTACTTTTGATATTGTTCCTTTATTTGAAACTATGAAAGGCATGAGGGATTCGGAGAAGACGATGCAACAGCTATTTGATATTTCAGAATATAGAATGCACTTGTCAAAACGATATAATGCCCAAACAATTATGTTAGGCTTTTCTGATGGTACAAAAGATGGAGGATATTTAAAAGCAAACTGGTCGATATTTAAAACCAAAGAGACCTTATCTATGGTCTGCGAACAGAATAATATTAAGGCCATATTCTTTGATGGTAGAGGAGGACCTCCTGCACGTGGAGGAGGAAAGACACACAGCTTCTATGCCTCACAAAGTAAGCATATTGCCAATCATGAAATTCAGTTGACCATACAAGGGCAAACCATTACAAGTACCTATGGTACACAGGAACAGTTTAATCATAATTTTGAGCAATTAATTACAGCAGGATTGTCTAATAGTTTTACGGATAAAGGAAAAGAAATTCCACCGAAATCTAGAAAATTATTAGAAGAATTAGGGGACTTAAGTTTTGAAAAATACGATGCGTTAAAAAAGCACAAAATGTTTATTCCTTACTTGGAGAATAAGAGTACGCTGAAATATTATGGAAAGGCGAATATCGGTAGTCGACCAAGTAAAAGAGGTAATAAAAAAGAACTAACCTTAAGCGATTTAAGAGCTATTTCTTTTGTTGGATCATGGAGTCAGTTAAAGCAAAACGTACCAGGATATTTTGGTATAGGTACGGCTATTAAGGCAATGGTCGATCAAGGAAGATTACCAGAAGTAAAGCGATTGTTTAAAGATGCACCATTCTTTAAAGCCCTTATTCTAAATAGTATGATGTCTTTATCCAAATGTAATTTTGATCTAACAAGTTACATGAAGGAAGATAAATTATATGGTGGTTTTTGGACTATTCTTTATGATGAATATGAATTGTCTAAAGAAATGATGTTGCTGATTTCTGACTTCGATATATTAATGCAGGAAGAGCCGATCTCTAGAGCGTCCATTGCTATTCGAGATGAAATTGTTTTGCCATTGTTAGTGATTCAACAATATGCTTTACAGAAAATAAGTCAGGATGTCTCGGCTAAAGAAACCTATGAAAAGATTGTAACAAGATCTCTTTACGGTAACATTAATGCTAGTAGAAATTCAGCTTAAATTTCAGCTAAAATAAATTGTATAGAAATCTTGACGACTTAACCGTTAAAATTTCTCTTTAAGGGTTGTGTGAAAATATATGCGTATAACGCATGTTTTTTACACAACCCTTTTTTATTTGAGCGTAAAACAAAGTTGTGGCAGCGTCCCTACATCCACATCTTGTTATTTCGTAGAAATACGTACCGTCCCTACCTCCTCGTATGCTAGGTAAATTGCACGTGGAGATAGGGGCGGTGTATATCCCTCCGGGATGACAAAGCGTGGAGGTAGGGATGCAAACTAGTCGTTCCTAAAATGAAACTTGCCCTAACTTTGTTTTGCATTCTATTTATTTTAATGGCTAAATATTTTCAGATTCATTTAATGAGCAAAGAATAAGAAATATATGTATTATTGAGGTTGATCTATATAGATCGTGTTAATTAGATGGATAAAGATGTTTATAAATTACCC
>JALZWC010000218.1 GCA_023300255.1 Saprospiraceae bacterium
TGCTGCAAAAGCTGCTGCCGACAAGGCCGCTGCTGATAAAGCTGCCGCTGCTGCAAAAGCTGCTGCCGACAAGGCCGCTGCTGATAAAGCTGCCGCTGCAAAAGCTGCTGCCGATAAGGCCGCTGCTGATAAAGCTGCCGCTGCAAAAGCTGCTGCCGATAAGGCCGCTGCTGATAAAGCTGCAAGAGATGCCGAAGCTAAGAAAAGAGCAGAACAAGAAGCTGCTGAAAAAGCGGCTATGGATGCAAAGAGAAAAGCGGAAAAGGAAGCTGCTATTATTAAAGCAGAAATTGAGGCTGCTAAGAAAGCAGAATTAGCAGAAGCTGCTGCTATTAAAGCAGATATTGAGGCTGCTAGAAAAGCAGAACAAGCTGCTGCTGAAAAGAAAAAATTAGCTGCTGCTGCCGCTGTCGCTGCAAGTGCTGCTGCGATAAGTGTAGGTGCTAGCAAGGCTTCCTCAAAACAAACACTTTCTTCCTCTAGTTCTTCTAGCTCCTCTTCTAGTAGTTCTTCTGGTTCTAGTTCCTCTAGCTCTTCGTCAGGATCAACAATTGAAGAAGAAGATGACTATCTACCATGTAGAGCCTATAAAGGACATAACGTTACAGATAAACAAAATAATGTTGCGCTATTCAAGCATGAGGATGGACAATTCTACTTCGTACTGTACACACCAAATGGTGATGTAAAATTACGTAGTGAAGGATTCTCTGATACTAAAGGAAGAGATGAAGAATTGTCAGGTGTGCTGAAATATCACAATGACCGCTCTATGTACAAGCGCAAAAAGAAAGGCAGCTATTACATGGATATTCTTTATGACAAAACAGGAAGAGAAGTTGGACGTAGTTGTTTACAAAAAGAGGGAGCGGCGGCTACAGCTACTTCCAAGACTGCTGCAACACCTGTTGTTACAAAAACAGTAGAGACTAAAAAGGTAGAGGTTCAGAAAGTTGAAGCTAAAAAAGTAGAGGTTAAAAAACAATCTTCTAGTTCTTCAACTATTGCAAAAGGTGCTGCTTTAGCAGCTGGTGCAGTTGGTGCAGCCGCGGCAGGTGGTAGCTTCAAAAAGGAAGAAGTAAAGAAAGAGATAGTTAAGCCTGTTGAAGTCAAAAAACAGGAAGTTGTTAAGAAGACTGTTATTAAAAAAACAGTTGTAGAAGAAGACGACTATCTACCATGTAAAGATTACGAAGGACATAAAGTAACAGATAAAGAGAATAATATCGCTTTATTTAAACACTCCAATGGCCAACACTATTTTGTAGTTTATAAAGACAATGGAAAAGTAAAGCTTCGTAGTGAAGGCTTCCCAACTGCAGACGAACGAAAAGGAGAACTTGCTTCTGTCATTAAGCATATGAGTGATCGTTCTATGTACAAGCGTAGAACCAAAGGGGGGAAATTCATGGATATCCTTTATGACAAAGCAGGCAATGAAGTGGGACGTAGTTGTGTTGAACAAGAGGCGTCTAAAGCATCTGTTGCTAAACCTGTTGCTGCTGCAGCCGCAGTAGCTGCCGCAACGGTAATTAAAAAATCATCAGCAGATAAAGAAGATGACTACCTTATTTGTAGAGAATATAAAGATCATAAAATAACAGATAGAAAGAATAATGTAGCACTATTTAAACATAAAAACGGGCAGTTTTACTTTGCTGTTTATGACAAGAATGGAGCTGTAAAACTTCGTAGTGAAGGATTCCCTGATGCTAAAAAGAGGGATTATGAATTGAGAGGTACACTCAAAAATATCGGTAATAAAAACCGATATAAGAGAGTAACTAGAGGAAACGTATACTACGATGTATTACACGATCAAAATGGCCGAGAGATTGGACGTAGTTGTTTACAGAAGGAAGCAGTTGCTGCTCCAGCTACTGCCGCTGCACCAGTTGCAAAGAAAGTAGTAGCACCTATTGCTAAGAAGACAGTCGCTGCCGCGGCTGCCACAACCGTTGCTACAGCGGCTACGGCTACAGCTGCTAAGAAAGCGGGTGCTGGATTAGCTTGGTGGTTATTAATACCGCTCTTAGCCTTATTACTTTTTGGTTTATGGAAAGGATGTGCAGGTACTACGCCTCCACCACCTGCTACACCTATGGCAATAACACCTGTCAAGAAGATTGTTCCAGTTGCTGCGCCAACTTGTGCATGTAATGGAATGGATAACAAAGTGTTTAACTTGCCATCAAGCTCAACTCCTAAAGTATTAACTAGATTAGGTACAAATCCTGAATTTGGTTACTCTAGAGATATGGGTAAAACAGCATTCTTGAACAAGTTAGGTAGTAGATACAAAAATAGCAGAGTAGATAAAGAATTCCTTGATGGCATCTTTACTTCTTTAGGCTATTCTAATGGTTTCTCTGGTGTTACAGCTGATAACATTACTAATGTTCGAATTACTCCAGGTACAGTGGGTAATATCGGAGCTGGAAGCATTCACAAAACCATCTATGCTAAGTTAGATGTTTCTGGCGGAGATGTGGAAGCATTTAGAATTAATGGCCCTAACGCTTGTGCGATTCACTTTATGAAGACTTGTGGTAATCACTTCTACTATTGTGAATAATTGATTATTAGGGAGAATTATTTTTCTCTCTCTATTGGTACAAAAAAAGTCTTTCGGTAATCTACCGAAAGGCTTTTTTTTGTAATTAAGTAGTCGGACATAAATAAGATAACAATTTAAATGAGCTTATTTTTTTGCTAGTTGTTTTTAAAAAAGTCGCACATAGCCTAGCTACGTAAG
>JALZWC010000219.1 GCA_023300255.1 Saprospiraceae bacterium
CTTAGGTGTCCAGCCTTTCGACAATCCTTATCAATGGATTGCGGCTGATGTGAATCAATCTAAAACCGTTACTGCTTTTGATTTAGTGTTATTAAGAAAGTTAATTCTAGCTATTGACACAGAATTCACCAACAATACTAGTTGGCGTTTTGTGGATGCTGATTATGAATTTACCACAACTACTCCATTGACCGAAGCATTCCGAGAGCAAGGGCATGTAAGCGAATTAAATAGTAATAGGATCATGGACTTTGTTGCCGTAAAAATTGGAGATATTAATGGAAATGTTAGAGCTAATAGTTTACTACAAGCAACACCAAGAAGTAGCAATAAGATCTTCGAAATAGAAACAATAGATCAATTTTTAGAAGCAGGGCAAACTTATGATATTAGTTTCCACGCAAAAGAAATCAGTAAAGTACAAGGTTATCAATTTACATTAAGTACTAAAGATGTCCTAATCAATCAAATAAATGGCGACTTAATGAGAGGAGAGAACTTTGGTTTGACAAATCTTGAAGCAGGTAGCGTATCAGTAAGTTGGAACCAACAACCAAATTATTTGATAAGCGAAGAAAAACTCTTTACCATTCAATTACAAGCAATAAGAGATACTAGATTAAGTAAGGTATTACAATTAAAGAATCGACCAACCATAGCAGAAGCTTATGATTTGGAAGATAATATAATTGATGTACAATTGAAATTTACAAATCCAGACAATGCGACTGAATTTGAGCTAGAACAAAATCAACCCAATCCATTTAGAAATCAAACAAGCATTGGTTATTCTTTACCGAGTAACAGTCCTGTAGAATTAATATTAAGAGATGAGGCTGGAAGAGTTATCAAAGTAATAAAGCAAGATGGTAAAGCCGGATATAATCTAATTCCTTTAAATGAATTTGATTTAGCACCAGGGTTTATTTACTACCAATTGATTACTAAATTTGGAACTAAATCTAAAAAAATGATTCGAGTAGAATAGTCTTTTAAAAATGGGTCGCTTTGCGAAACACTTAGATTAGGAGGCTTGGCAACTACGTTACCAAGCCTTCTTTTTACTAATTTTATTTCTACCTACTGTATCATATTTTTATACAGAAGTAAAAATAATAGACTAAATATTTTTCTGTTGATACTCTATACAAAACAATCAATTATCTTTTTTCAAAAGGCTATTTTCTATATAAAATCAATACAATTCCATATCCATTCTTTATAACATTTAGATACTTTTTAAGTATAACTACTTTTTACCTACAATAGGTATAAATTCAAAAAACGAAACTAAAAACAACTTAATTACTTAATAATCATTTGTTTATAACTTAAAAAAACTTAGACTATTTTGTGAAAAAATAAATTGATAGATTTTTTAATCGAATCACAAATTAAAAAATTAAAAAAAATACTCATTTTCCTGTCACAAATTAACAACATGAGCATAAAAAACTTCTTACAAAATAAATACCTTTGATAGGTCAATAGAATCCAGTCTCTATTATTCGCAAGAATCAATAACATCTATAACCAAGAGAATCTCACCATAGATGTTTCAACACCAATCATTCAAGGCGTATTAATCCCCTCTAGGCATTTATAGATAATACTCCCTCCCATTCAATCCCTCTAGGAATGATATCTATATAAGCTATTTCTCAAAAATTACTTTTTAATAAAAAAAGCCCTGATTTAAGTAATCAAGGCTTGGAACAGAAGTCCTGTGAAAGGACTATTAATAATATATATAACATACTAAGCTAAAATAGTACCAGTTCAACCGGCTGCCCTCCTCCGCACGTACTGTATTGTAGCATCCTACCTTTCACACGCTTCTTGTTCCAATTTTTATAGATTTTTATTCAGAAGACATGTACTAAGCACACGTGTACTTAAGAGTATCTTATTGCCTGTATCTAACAAAACATTTAGGTGATTAGATATTCTTGTCTCGTGTAGATTGTATGCGGATAATTTTGAATCAATGCCCATTATTTAAATTCCAATAATTAAACAATGAAGAGTTCTACTACCTACAACAAAGTTCTAAAACGATGGCATCTGGAAGAAGGGAAAAAATATTACTTCCAGCAGTTCAAACAAAAAAAATCCATTGGTCTATTAAGCATCTTTACATTAAGTTTATTTGCTCTTTTTTCCTTTACACTTTCGGAAAAAAATTCTTCTTCTAATTCTTTCCCAAGTCTTACTACTAATTCTAACATTAGTAAAGTAGAGACTTATGTACATCTTTGGACAAGTACAGATACGGAAGTAGCGATAGGCCCTAATGGAATTTTAGCTTTTTCAAATGATTACGCAGCTAATAATAATCATTCGAATCAGTATATTTTAAAACCTGTTGTAGCCACTCCTACTTTTTTAGAGGAGAATGGAAACGAGAATAATGGTATATCCGATACTCAAATCGGAGGAACCGTCTTCGAAGATTTAGATTTTAATGGCATCCTAGATGATAGTGAAACTACTGGTGTAGAAGGCGTCAAAATTTATCTTTTCGATTGCCAAAATGCACTAATAGATTCTACGCTTTCCGATACGGAAGGAAATTATATATTCAATAATTTATCAGCAGAAGCACATCGAATAGAATTTGTTTTATCTGAAGCAATTTCTGCTTCGGCTAAACCAACGCTTGCTGGTAATACTAATAATACCACTTTACAATTTGCAGAACCAGGTAACTGTGTAAATTTAGGATTAGCTAATCCTGCTGATTATTGTGGCGATGACTTAACCTTAGTAACCCCCTGCTATATTTATGGTGGTAATTCAAACAGTCAAGAAGAGGTAATGGTCGCTTGGTCTTATGACAACGAAGGCGCCGCGCCTTTAGATAAAAGAGGCGTAACCACGGCAAGTCAAGCTGCTTCTATGTGGGGACTTGCTTATGATAAAACATTAGGTAGCTTATATGCGTCTGCCGTTGTCAAACGACATGTTGGTTTACACGAAGGAGCAGATGGTGGTGGATTAGATGCTATTTATTTAATCAATCCTTTTGCTACTTCTGCTAATGCTACTTTATGGTTAGAATTGACAGATGATCTAGGAATTGATGTAGGAACTATTCCGTCCAATACAGATAGAGGCTTGGATAGCAGTCCAAATAATGACCCCGAAGCTTTTGTTAAAACAGGCAAAGTAGGTATTGGCGATATTGAATTAAGTGAAGATCGTAGTACTTTATATGTCATGAATTTATTTGACAAAACCGTTTATGCAATTGACGTGGCGACTAAAACAGTTGCTGCCTCCTACCCTATTCCTGATCCCAATTGTACCAATGGTACTTTCCGCCCTTGGGCTTTAGGCATCAAGGATGGAAAAGTATTTGCTGGTGGAGTTTGTGATGGAAGTACCGCACTTTCTGGTACGCCTACCATGTCCGATAAATCTGCTAGACCATTTTTACAAGGATTGGTTTATCAATTAGATGGCAATGCTTTTACAGAAGTCATGAGTTTTCCTTTAGACTACAAAAGAGAAGCAACTTTTGGTTATAGTTCTGGTAGCTGTACTTCTATTATTGATGGTTGGTATGGTTGGGTAGATGAAATTCAAGAAAGTTGTGAATCAGGTGTTATTTCTTATCCGCAGCCTATCTTAACAGATTTGGAATTTGATACCGATGGGAATATGATTTTAGGTTTTACGGATAGAACGGGCTATCAAATTGGCGGTGGAAATTACGGCCCGACTGGAACAGACTTATATGCTAATTATGCGGGTGGAGATATTTTATATGCTTGTAACGACGGCTCTGATAATTGGACTATTGAAAATACTGCTAATTGTACCAATTCAAATAATGAAGCAATAGGAGGAACAAATAATAGCTACTCTTCTTTTATTTTAGATGGTGGCTGGCCTAACATCGGAGAATATTTTATTGGAGACTTCTTCCATGACGCAGGAGATTTAACCACCCCAGGATGGTATCCAGCTCACGGAGAAATCGCTACTGGTGGACTCGCTATTTCAGGTAATGAAGTGGTTACAACTGCCTATGATCCAGTTACTGGAGAAGGTGGATTATTTATCAGAGGAGGTGTTATTAAATTGAGTACAGAAACAGGAAGAAGAACTGCTCAAGGTTTTCAATTATATGATACAGGCACCAATGCCCTTACTGGTGCAAAGGGAGTAGGCTTAGGAGATTTGGAATTATTATGTGGACTTCCTCCTATGGAAATTGGTAACTATGTTTGGCTAGACGAAAATAAAAATGGTATCCAAGATGCTTGTGAATCAGGTATTAGTAATACTACTGTCGAATTAGTGAAAGATGGAAATGTAGTTGCTACGACTGTTACGAATACGGATGGATTATATTTCTTTAGCGAAGACGGTGCAACTGGACAGAATTGGACCACAGCTGGTGATCGTGTTTTTCCTAGCATGGATTATATGCTTCGAATTACAAATACACAAACTTCTTTATCAGCAGAAGATTTTAGTTTAACTTTATCAAATGCGGAT
>JALZWC010000220.1 GCA_023300255.1 Saprospiraceae bacterium
TCAACACTTAGTTTGTCTCGTAGGCTTCCTACTGTATACAGTGGAAGATTGTCTTTAATCCTGGCTGCTTGTGTAGGATGAGAAAGGAGGCAGTGATCAAACAGCAGGCTCAGGATCAAGGATTGCCGAGATCCATCTTCACCCACATGCTTGGTCAACTGCCCCCACCCTTCATACATCTTCCAGTCTTGAAAAAAGACCTCTACTAACCAACGTAAGGAAAAACAGGCTAATACATCTTGTACTCGCCAAGTCATATTTTGTGCAATAATGTAGCGAAAACTTGATTCTCCTTCATATTTCAAGGCTATTATTAATCGTTTCTTATCATGGCTTTTGACCTTTCCTATTACACTCGAATAGTAGATAGTCACTTTCTTTCCACCTCGTATTACCATTAGGCTCTCTATCGCTGCTCGCTTATTAAAGTACTTTTCTACTTCATATTCCTTCCCATTTATCAACACCTTCTGATTGCTCCTAATTTGGCTAATCACTTGACTATTAGGATATATAGCCGCTACTCCGTCTACAAATTCTGCTGTACCAAATAGAGCGTCTGCCTTTACTGCTTTAATCTTGACTTGTCCAAAATCCTCCTCAAAGGATTTTACTAATCCTAGCCCGATCTTATTTTTTGTTGGATAAGCTGGATCTCGTGCTGGCTCCTTCGGTCGATTTTTCTTCTTTACCTTTTTTCGCTTTAATTCATTATCTTTCTTTTTCCATGCTCTTAATACTGGATCCATTCTATAGAATTCAAAGCCTACTGGTATACTTATTTTTTTTGTTACTAGCAATAAGACCAATATACTTTGTCCATTAAAATATCCGCCACTCTTCTTATCTTTTTGCTTGCCTAATCCATATAGTTTTTTCGCATTCTTTGACCGCTCTCGTTCTGTATCATCCAGTTCTAAACTCCCACTTGTTATTCCGTATTTTTTCAATAGTACACTAATACTCCCCTTTAGCAATTTACTCCAATCTATCTTACTTCTGCGAAACATCCAACTTAAGGCCGGTTCTAACCACCCACCTAAACTTGCTCGTTCAAATCTTGCCCAACATACTGTATTGGTTAACAATATTCCTGTTAGACAGAAACTTATCCATAGCTTTTGTGTCTTTGTTAGATGAAAAGCTGGATGCTCTTCTCCTATTGAGCTTGTTAGTAAATTGATAAAGTCTCGAATAAATGGCAATATTTGAATTTCTTTCATCCATCTTTTTTACAAATTTACTTATTTTTGATTTTATCTATTAAAAACTTGATCATTGAGTTATATGCAATTTGTGTGGATATATGATTTATGATTTTTAGAACAGTTTGCAGATTGAAAACATTAACTAAATATACTAGAAGTGTCAACAATACTAGATGGGATCTCCGATTGGGTCGATTGGTTGTGGGCATTGGTGGTCTGGCGTAGCAAATCATACATCATACATCAGAAATCATACATCATATATCCATCACATACTATATAGATTTAAGATTTTTGCTGCCCCCTCAAAAACACAAGTTAAGGCAAAAAAAACAGGGGACACTCGAAGTGAGTGTCCCCCTGACCTATAAAGGTCGCCTGGGGTTTTTTAGTAAAAAGTCAAAGCCTGATTCGGGCTTTGATAAATGGCTATATTCAAGTATTTAAACTAAAAAATCGTACTAAATAAATAGCAGCACTTATTTTGAAATGACGACTATCTATATAACAAATATAAGAATTTCTTATTGATTTTATAATGTTAGAAAAAAATAAATCAGATAGCCTTGTTATTTGCTAAAATAATTGGAGCTGTCAATACAATCATACTTTGTTTTAAGTAAATTCCATAAACCCATCTTCTAGCTTGCCTTTTCCAATCATTTTTCGATCCGCAAAATAGTTTTGCTTCAATTTCCAAGGTAATTCTGCTCCTTGTTTCGGTAGGATGTCAACGTATCTAAGAAAATAAGAAGAATTGAAATCCACCCAAGGGAGTAATTCTAAATCTGGATTATTTTGTTTAGGCGTACATTGCTTATAATTTTTTTCCTCCATCAAATTCAATAATCGGCAAACGTATTGACTCGTTAGATCACATTTGAGTGTCCAAGAAGCATTCGTATATCCAAAGGCTTGTGCCAAGTTAGGGACATCACTAAACATCATGCCTTTATACGTAACGGTATTAGCAGGTTCAATTTTTTTACCATCCACACTTAAGTCAATTTTTCCAAATAAGGTTAACTCCAAGCCAGTGGCCGTAATAATAATATCCGCTTCCAATTCTTCACCAGATTGTAAGGCGATTCCTTTGGAGGTGAAGGAGTCAATGTGATCGGTAACAACACTCGCTTTTTTTGATTTTAAAACTTTGAAAAAATCGCTATCTGGCGCCATACAAACTCGCTGATCCCAAGGATTATATCTAGGCGTAAAGTGTTTTTTCAAATCGTATTGATCTCCTAATTCTTTCTCTACGCCTTTGATCATTGTGTTGGCCATTTTCTTTGGGTACGCCTTTGCATACCAATAGAAGAACCGACCCAAGGAGATTTTTTTCCAACGAGTCATCGTATAAGCCCATTTATGAGGCAAGACTCTATTAAAAAAATTAGCCATCTTATCCTCCGATGGGGAAGAGACAATATAAGTGGGAGATCGTTGGAGCATGGTTACATGTCCTGCTGTGTCCGCCATAGATGGAATAAGGGTAATTGCGGTAGCTCCACTACCGATCACTACTACTTTTTTGCCAGCATAATCTAGATCTTCTGGCCATTTTTGAGGATGGATAATTTGACCATTAAAGCTATCTATACCCTTAAAATCAGGAGTGAAGCCTTGATCATAATTATAGTATCCTGTACAGAGAAATAGAAATTTACAAGTGTAATCTACACTGCTGCCATCTCCTAGTGTATTCGTTACCGTCCACAATCCTGCTTCAGAAGACCAATTAGCTTTGGCTACTTTGTGTTCATATTTAATATGTTCCTCTAAACCATAGTCTTTTACAGAATCTTTTAGATATTGCAAAATAGAAGGACCATCAGCAATTGACTTAGGATTGGTCCAAGGTCTAAAGGAAAATCCGAGCGTGTACATATCAGAATCTGATCTAATACCAGGGTATTTGAATAAATCCCAAGTGCCGCCTATATTTTTTCTTCCTTCCAATATGGCAAAGGTCTGATTAGGGCTATCTGTTTTTAAGTGATAAGCGGCGCTTATTCCGGAAATACCTGCGCCTATAATTAAGACATCAAAGTGATTGGTCATTTTTCTTTATATTTCTAATGAGGTTGTCTGCTAGATTATGCCAAAATAATCAAAAAAACCTTTAATGAAAACTTTCGTTTTAAATAGGGTTGATTCGAATAGAGCATACTTATTAGGTTAGTACACAAAGTACTGAAAAAATATAAAAATTAGTATTTAATTACTATTTTTATTGAAAGCTAATAAGTTTATTAGTGCTGTACAGAAACAACTACGGAGTGGTTGAACTTGAATAACCTCGGATGAAATCCGAGGGAATCCAAGATACGCAAATCTAGCAACTACGGAGTAGTTGAACTTGAAAAGTAGTCAAATGCTTTGTTCAACTACTCCGTAGTTGCTAAACGTTGATATCGAAAGTCCTCGGATTTCATCCGAGGTTATTCATGTTCAACCACTCCGTGGTTGTTAGACGTTGAGATTGAAAGTCCTCGGATTTCATCCGAGGTTATTCGTGTTCAACCACTCTGTGGTTGTTAGCTGTTGAGATTGAAAGTCCTCGGATTTCATCCGTGGTTAGCTGTGTATATGTATGTCCAGATCGAATTTATGACAAGTTTAGTTAACGAATGAAAATAGGTGATATTTTCTTCCGCTAAGATGCGAATAACGCTAAGTATAACTTGCTTAGTGTCTTTGTGTCTTTGTGGCGATGTCAACCAACTAGTAAACTTGTCGAATTTATTAAGTTATTTGACACTCTAGTACAATTATGAAAATAAAAAAAGCCGTTATTACTGCCGCCGCTCGTGGCACTCGACTATACCCAGTAGGAGATACCGTACAAAAAGCAATGCTTCCCCTAGCAGATTCGGACGGAGTACACAAACCTATTATCCAAATTATTGCGGAGGAAGCTTTCTCTAGTGGGATAGAAGAAATTTGTCTGATTTGTGCGCCAGGAGATGAGGTGAGATATGTGTTGGCCTTCGAAACCTTAAAGTCTAATTTAGAAAAGGCTTTTGGTGGCGCTCAATGGGCCAATCAACAAGCAGCAAAAATATCGCATTTATTAGCGCACTTACGTTTTATAGTGCAGGAGGAAACAAGAGGCTATGGTCATGCAGTTTGGTGCGCCAAATATTTTGTTGGGGAGGACCCTTTTCTATTATTGCTAAGTGACCATTTATATCAATCTAATCAAATCGCAACTTGTGCTACTCAGTTAATCAGTTTAGCAGAGGCGGAAGATTGTGCTGTTTCCGCAGTCAATCCGACTCCAGAACATTTGATTAGTCAATATGGTACCTTGCGTGGGCATCATATTGGCGGCCAAACAGGCGTTTTTGAGATTGAAAAGATTATAGAAAAACCATCCTTAAGTACGGCAGAATTAGAATTGCTAACACCGGGTATGCGCTCTGGGCATTATCTATGCTTTTTTGGGATGCATGTTTTGACGGCTGGAATATTTGATATATTAGAACAGTCTATTGCAAAAGCTAAAGAAGGAGTAGACATTCCATTGACTACTGCTCAGCAACAATTGGCTAAACAACAGAAATATTTGGCAAAGATTATTGATGGTCGCAGATTTAATTTAGGGAATCATTTTGGTTTGTTAGAGGCACAGATTGCGTTTGGTTTGAAAAGTCCTCAAGCGAATGAATTGCTTGCTAGTATTGTTAATCAGTTGGCGGAGAATCAGCGGAGGGGGTAGGGAAATTGATCGGATCAATTTGTACGTTTCATCCGACCACTCCAAAGTGATCGGATGAATTTCTCAAAGGAGAATTAGTTGTCAAATTGGGAGTAGCTTATTTACCCAATTTTGCTATTGACAATAGAAAAGTATATTTAGCTGTTAGTATATTGATGATGTTCTAAGAATAAATCAGTAGAAATCTGCAATAAACAAAAAGTGAGGTATGCTGCTATTTACTAGGAAGAAAATAATGCAAAGCATTTTTGGAATTTTAATAATCTTGTCTTGTATTTCGTGTCAAGAAAACAAACAAGAAGAATCTCTTAAAAAATACCTGAATCTGCGAAAAGAAAAAATACTTACTCAACGAAAGAAAATCGGTGAAAATGAAAAAGAAATAATTAAAAAACTAAAAAATGCAATTAGGTTTGATCAATTGATGGAATTTGTAGAGAGAAAATCTTATAAATCAAATTTGAAGTCACGTAACTCAACTTTTGCATTTTAGAAAAAACGTTTAAAAACTAAAAAAGAGGCATTATTTGGTTAAAAATCAAAGCTAGTTCATTGACAATTAGGTAAAACAACGCCAGCCATCAAAATGGTGGTATTCCATTCTGACACAACTGCTTGACAAGTACGTGATAGATTATTTACTAAGTTTCAAAAACTAATTAATATTGAAACAAGGCAAGAGTGTTTGCATAATTTCTTGCAAAGACATTTCTTGTTTCAAAGCAGTATCCATCCATTGAACCAACATCCACAACCCCTGTGCTTGAGTAGTGCGTCGCCAGTACGCTAAAGATCCTTCGATGTCTGTATCGAGTTGAGACTGAAGATTGTTTAATAAGGCAGAATCATAGCGAGCATGTTGCAATAACGAATAGACTAGAGCAATAAAAGCTATATGTTTTTGTATAGCTTCAAAATCTCTAACTTGATATTGATCCAACCCTTCGGCTTTGCCTTCTTTATGATATTCTTCAACTGGCCAGCGGTGGCGACCGACCTTGGTCATTTGTTGTACTCGCCAATGACGGCGATTACCAATAAATACTCTGGCAGTATCCGACAAATCTTCTGTCCTATGAGAGATGAGTAATTTTTGTCGACCATACCCAGAGATATTATGAGTCTTACAATAATTGTAATAGACTTCTTTTTTTCCTTTGTACTTAATTGTGCATTTCACAAAGGGAAGTTTATTTTTAGCGACCCCTTGTCCTATTTTAGTTTGTTGTTCTTCGTGTAATTGTTGAACAAAATCACTAACACTTTTTTTGACGTTACCTTTAAGTAGTAATTTCTCATTACTCTTTAAGCCCGCTACGTAAGCCCTTTGTAGGTCTTTATCAATGAATTTACAAAATTTAGAACAGGTAAACCATTTATCAAAACTGATAGCAATATCTAAGTCAGGATACTCTTCAAAAAAATGGCGTAGTAAATCTTGACCAATTACAAGTTTGCTTCTGTATACTTCTTGAATCTTTTTTTGATCCTCTTGTTTCTTTGCTAAATATAAAAGATGCTGTTTCCATTTCTTTTCAGATGTTTCTTTGAGTAATTCCTTTCTAGGTTTAATCGCATTTAATTCTCGAAGCACTTTTTCTAAAAGATCTACTTGTAATGGTTTCCATAATTCAGAGTAGGTTGGGTAATCTACTTGGTCATCACTGTAGTGCAAATTGACCAAGTTGTGTGCCCATACATGGCTATCTGTAGCGTGGTCATATAAAAAAGCAATCTGATCAAATTTTTTCCCATAGTGAGTAAGCATTGTATCATCTAAACCAAGGACACCATCTGCTTTAAATTTTGTTTCCGATTGCTGATTCATTAATTTTAATCGCCGTTCATGTAGACTCGATACTTCGTAATTGGAAGCTGTTAGAAAACGATTTAATGTACATTGATTTTTTCTATCAACTACAAATAATCTATTGATCGCATCTACAGCCTTATTTTCAGATACTATTAAACCAGTTATATATTTCTGAAATGAAATATATTCTGATTTGCTGAATAGGTCTTGAAAATGCGGTGCATAATATTTTACTATCTCTGGAAAATCTATTAAAGGCATCATTGGAATAGTTTTTTGTAAAACTACTCAATCTTGCCATTTTCTATTGTTTTACCTGATTTTCAATGAACTTAGCCTTTTTTGCTAAAATGCAAAAGTTGAGTAAG
>JALZWC010000221.1 GCA_023300255.1 Saprospiraceae bacterium
AAATTAAGCATAGCTGGGCTACGGTTCTTTTTTTAGAATTTCTTAGAAGTAAAAAGGGCAGTTTAAAATGGCTAATTTATTCTTTCACTTTGCCTTAGTGAAGTAGTAAGTATGAAGTGTCCGCTCAATAAGTACTGGTAGGGCAGACGTAACACAACTCTCTGAGTTCTGCACAAGCTAGACATGCACAACTCAGAGAGTTGTGTTACAGTGAGAATTGAGCGGATACCGTATGAAGTAGTAAGACGTTGAAAGTCAATCTTTAAAAAATCATAATGGTCTACTTTATTTATTATTCTTCGCTTAAGAATGAAAAAACAATAACTATTACAACTTGACTTACCCTTTTTCTGTCTTACAAAAGACAAAAAAACAGTACTGCTAGCCTTTTAATTACTATCCAGTTATTAGTAATTTTAATGCAAGTTTAGCCCCCAATTCTGAAATAAATCTGTAGAAAAAGCAGATTTCAAATTTTTTTTTTAAGTCTAAATAATAATTTAACAAAATTCAGGTTTTCTTCAGAATTTCTTCAGATTTGCGCTGTTTATTTGTATTAAGAATTTGTTGATAGAATAAATATCTACAATTCCCTTTACATGGACAGCTTTATATGGAGGCTGTTTGTTTTTTTAATTACAGGAAGTAGGAATAATAACAGATCCTACTATTATTCATTAAACTTATTTTATTAATTTCTTAAGATGAGAAATAGAAAAGAATTTAAAAAGAAAAATGCTGCTCACCGCAGCAATCAAGAAACTGATATCCGTATTAAGGAGCGGAAAAAGCAACCGAAAAAAATCAATAAGAATAATTATTACTTGATGTTAATAGAAGAAGAGGAGGATATGACAATCGATTTATCTTATGACGATCCTCAGTAATTTAATCTACTGAAAAACCTGTCTTTCAGCCGAAAGACAGGTTTTTGTTCTTAAGAAATAGAAACAGATAATTTACCTATTCTTATCCCTAATTAAATAATACTTACCAGCCTAACACATAAGCAAAAATCAAAGGTGCCACAATCGTAGCATCACTCTCAATCATAAATTTCGGGGTCGCAATTGCCAATTTCTCCCAAGTAATTTTTTCATTCGGAACAGCTCCTGAATAGGAACCATAACTAGTGGTAGAATCACTTATTTGGCAAAAGTAAGACCAGAAAGGGGTTTTTTCTAATTCCATATCTTGTCGCAACATCGGTACCGTACATATGGGAAAATCTCCTGCAATACCCCCGCCAATTTGAAAAAAACCAACCCCTTTATCTCCAGCATTTTTCATATACCAATCCGCTAGATACATCATGTATTCAATACCAGATTTGACGGTTGAAGGAGACATGCTGCCATTCATGCAATTTGCGGCAAACATATTTCCAGTTGTCGAATCTTCCCATCCTGGGACAATAATTGGTAAATTCTTTTCGCATGCTGCCAACATCCAAGAATCTTTTGGGTCTATTTCTATCGTGTTATCCAAAACACCAGAGCGAATGATTTGATAGAGATATTCATGTGGAAAATAACGTTCTCCTGCTTTACTAGCTTTATTCCAAACATCGTTTAAATGGTTTTCAATTCGTCGCATCGCTTCTTCTTCGGGAATACAAGTATCCGTTACGCGATTGAAATGCCCTTCTAACAATTCTTGCTCATCTTCTGGGCTTAAATCTCGATAATTCGGTACTCGTTTATAATGGGAATGCGCCACCAAATTAAATATATCTTCTTCTAAATTTGCGCCTGTACAGGTAATGATCTGTACTTTATCCTGCCGAATCATTTCAGCTAATGATTTACCCAATTCCGCAGTACTCATAGCGCCTGCCATTGTAATCATCATCTTATGCCCATTGTCTAATTGCTGGGTATAGGCTTCGGCTGCATCTACTACAGATGCCGCATTAAAGTGTTTATAATGCTTTCGCATGAAATCACTAATAGGTTGACTCATCTTCATTGAAATTTATAGCTCAATAGTTTATAATATAGTTTAGCTGCCAAAAAATCAGGCGCTCTATTGTCAGGCGTAGGAGAAAGTTCGACTATATCAAAGCCTACTACCTTTTTTTCTTCAAAAACCAATTTTAAAAAAGTAAGCACTTCATACCATGTCATTCCTCCAGGTTCGGGTGTCCCTGTAGAAGGCATGATAGAAGGATCAAAAACATCCAAATCCAAAGTTAGATAAACGGTATCCGTCATCTTGTTGATAGCTTGGCGCATCCACTTATGTTGGCCTTTTATCTGCTGTGCAAAAAAACATTTATCGGTGTCGAGGTATTGTTTCTCCGTACGATCCATGCTACGAATACCTACTTGTATTAAATTGGCCTGTTGACTAGCATCATGTACCGCACAAGCATGATTATAGGCAGATCCGTCATAACTAGGTCGAAGGTCTGTATGAGCATCTAATTGTAGAATAGTTAGATCGGCATACTTTTCGTAAAAAGCTTTGATAATACCGATACTAACTGAATGCTCTCCACCAAAAAAGGTCAAAAATTTATTTAGTTTCAATAGTTTTTTGGTTCGAGCATAGGTTGCTTGAAACATCGCTTTAGGGTGCTCTTTTTCCAAAATAGGAGGTGGCATAAAAATACCTTGTTGATAGACCTCACTATCTGTTTCAATATCGTATAGCTCCATATTATCCGCAGCGTCTAGAAAAGCTTCAAAACCTTTGTCTGCACCCTTCCCCCATGTACTCGTACCATCATATGGGATAGAAGTCAAATAAATGTCTGCCGTTTTTTTCTTTGCATATTTGGAGGGAATACCACCAAAAGTTCTTTTACCCATTGCTTATTTAGTTTTAAGTTCATAAACGTTTTCTCTTTTAAACAATTTCTCTAATTCTACTTTGGTACTTTAGGCAATTTAAAATAATAAATTAAACATTTTATGCTGCCCTGCAAGCCCATCCGCTTTGCGGTTCGCTTGCTTTGCAAGCTCATCTTCTAAGAAACCCTAAAAAAAGAACCGTAGCCCAGCTATGCTTAGTTTTTTAGAATTCCTTAGAAGAAAAAATTACTAGCCTAAAACGTCCAATTTATTAATTTAAATTACCTTAGAAGAATAGAGAGCAGAGATCGAATTCATTTTCAATTAACGAGATTCCGTCGTTTGTTAAACGAATTTATCTCTGTTCTCTACTCTCGATTCTCTGTTCTAATTCAAAGTCTCAAGTAGAACTAATACCCTAATATTTTTAGCATGTCGGGTGCTTGTTGTTGCTCTCTATAAACAGTTGTTGTAAAATTCCCTGTTTTGTCTCTATCTATTAAAATATGTTTAGGAGAGGGAATCAAACAATGTTTGATGCCTCCATATCCACTAATCGCATCTTGATAAGCTCCAGTATGAAAAAAGCCGACATATAAAGGCTCTTTATCTTTGCCTTCTATCTTTGGTAAAAGCACCTGTTGATTTAATTCTTCGGAATTATAATAATCAGAATGATCGCAGCTAATTCCGCCAATATTTACTTTTCGATATTCTTTATCCCATTTATTAATGGGGAGTAAAATGAATTTTTCTAATATACTCCAAGCATCAGGGATCGTATTCATCAAGCTATTGTTGATGATATACCAATCTTCCCTATCATTTTGCTTTTTGTGTTCTAATACTTCAAAAATAACGGCACCACTTTCTCCTACTGTATATTTACCAAACTCTGTAAAGAGGTCTGGTTCTTCAATCCCTTCATTCATACAGGTTTCTTTGATGTTTCGTACAATTTCATCAGCCATGTAGGCATAATCATACTCAAAACCAAGATTATTTCTAATAGGAAAACCGCCTCCAATATTTAAGGCTTTTAATTCTGGGCATAGTTTTTTCAAGTCCACGAACATACGGAGCCCCTTTTGAAATTCTTCCCAATAGTAGAGCGTATCTTTAATGCCAGAGTCTACAAAAAAATGAAGCATTTTTAACTTCAATTTCTTCTTAGACGCAATTTCCTTTTTGTAGAATTTTAGTAATTCGGATGGACGAATACCTAAACGAGATGTGTAATAGTCAGATTGAGGCTGCAGATCTGTAGCTAATCTCAATCCTATCTTAAGCGATTTCCGAGTCATTTTATTGAGCAGTTCCAACTCCCTCATATTATCTAATACAGCAATTGAATTTTTAAAACCCATTCGATTTAATTGCACTATTTTTTGCAGATAGTCTTCTGTTTTGTACCCATTATGTACTAAAATAGTACTTTTAGTGATCTTGCCTTCTTCATACAATTTTAGCATTAAATCAATATCAAAACTAGAAGAGGTCTCCAAATGGGTACCATTAGCCAATGCCTCACTAATCACATGTTTAAAATGACAGCATTTGGTGCAATAACAATATTTATAATCGCCTTTATAGCCATGCTTTTTCATGGCCTTCTTAAACAAATTATTGGCTCGCTTTATTTGGTCACCAATCTTAGGTAAATAGATTAATTTGAACGGCGTACCATGTTCTTCAATTATGTGTTTAATAGACACTCCATGAAAATGCAAGTACCCATTACGCAAATCAAATCCATCTTGTGGGAAGTAATAAGTTTGGTCTATTAAATCTGAAAATCTATTTTTCATGCAACTATTAATCTTTATTTTTTTTCAAAATGTGTGCAATATTAAATGCTAATTCTGAATTAAAACTGAATAAATCTTTTATATAATTCAACATCATATATTGGATTATAGAAAAGATTAATAATTTTATTGTGGTCACTTAAAAATTCAATTTTTATTCAGAATTAGTTGCTTAATTTGTAACTATTAATTAATATTACATACATTAAATTCATATTCTAAAGACATGAAAATATTATTTGTTTGTTTAGGCAATATTTGTCGTTCTCCTCTTGCAGTAGGTGCGCTACAAAAGCAAGTAGATAATCTAAATTTAAATTGGCAAATAGATTCGGCTGGTTTAGCGAATAAGTTTGTAGGCTGTGGAGCTGACCCTAGAGTAGTGACTATTAGTAAAAGGCATGGCGTTGATTTATCCCATCATATTGCTCGAAAATTTCAAGCTAGTGATTTTGATCAATATGATATGATTATTACAATGGATAACGATTTAGTCACCCGATTAAAGGCGAAAGCAGTCAATCTAGCCCAAGTGGATAAAGTATGGTTATTACCTAATTTCTTAGTTGGTCTAGGCAATGAAATAGATATGCCTGACCCCTACCTTTGGGACATGGAACTATTTGAATCATTATTTTTAAAAATGGAAACGGCTAGCAAATTAATCGTGGAGACTTATAATACCCCTGATATTTTAGATTTATTTGAAGATACGGTAAAGCTTAATGCATTAGTAGAAAGAGCCTAGGAGCTAAGCCTAGAGTGGTGACTGTAGCTAAAAGGCATTGAATTGATTTATCCAATCATCGCTCGAAAATTTCAACTTAGTGATTTTGACCAATATGATCTAATGAAATTCATATGATAGCTTATAATTAAACTAAGCGTTTTTTAGCAGATTTCTCCTACCTATTAGATGGTGTTAATGAAAAAAAATTAAGAGGTTATCTTTTTTCTTCTCTATACCCCAAAATTCAGTTTTTATTCAGAATCACCCTATTTATTTACACCTCATTAGAAAGAGATTGACCAAATTGTATACACTACTGGACATTTTCAGAAGTCAGATCGTCTTTACAAGACTGTCAGACATAAGACGTTGATAACGGTGATGTCTCTGACAGCTGTAAGCGATCTGACAGCGCAGCGGTCTGACCCCTGACTTCTAAATATCCAGAGTGTACAAATTGTATAGAAAGATCCTCTTATCACAAGAACCTTTCTTCATAAAAAAAAACAATAAAATTGAGTGTTTTAAACGACCTAAAAACTGCTAAATTAATTCAACCTGGTAATTTTGAGCCACATGATCATTGGTATCCCAAAGCCTTCAATGCTACGATTCATCCAATGGTCAACTTCTTTATGAATTTGGATAAAGAACGGATCATTACTCGATATTGCCACATGCATCCAACTGTAAATGCGGCTAAACTAAGAGAATTATTGAATTACAGAGCTAAATATTTTCTTTGGGCAGGAGCGGATCTATTGAATGTAACCTCTGCTGGTGGTAAAAGACAAATGGTAGTTATCGAAAATAACTCTTGTCCTTCTGGTCAGAAATCAATGCCTCTATTAGATGATAACCTAGAGCAAGGCAGTTATCGTTTATTAGTAGAGCGTACCTTTAAGCCTTATTTGAAAAATCTTAGGATAAAAGGTGCTTTGGCAGTTATTTATGACAAAAATCCAATGGAAGTCTCTGGCTATGCAGCAGTCATAGCGGATGTAATGGATGAGCCAGTATACTATGCTACCTTTTATAAAGATGAAGAAGACCCTGCCGTTCGCTTTGTCGATGGGGTAATGGAAATTCGGAAGGAAGAAGGGGAGTGGATTCCAATTCGAGCTGCCTTTAGATATGTGACGCAGAAGCCTTGGAATCGCCTACCTTTATTATCCAAGACTAAAATTTTAAATCCGATTTTAGCCTGTTTAGCAGGTGGGCGAAATAAAATGGTGGCGGCTAAAGCGTACGATATTTTCAATGCAGAATTACACCCGCATGGCTTAAAAATTAATACGCCTGAAACGATTTGGGATGTTAGTAAAAACGAAGTGCCGCTGTGGGTTAAAAAGATGGGCGGTCAAGCCGTTGTAAAAGTACCTTATAGTAATGCGGGTCAAGGGGTATACACAATCGTTACAGAAAAAGAGTTGGAGGCTTTCATGGAACTCGAATTTGATTATGATCGATTTATTGTACAGAGTTTGATAGGTAATTATAATTGGAGTAGTACGACCGCTGCTGGGAAATTATATCATGTTGGAACTATTCCAAATGCTAAAGGACATACCTTCGTGGCAGATATTCGAGTAATGGTCAGTTCTACAGAAGACGGTATTAAGCCACTTTGTACGTATGCTCGACGTTCAGAAAAACCTTTGACGGACAATATTGAAGATAGCACAGATAGTTGGAAAATGTTAGGGACGAATTTATCTTTTAAAAACCCAGATGGTTCCTGGGGAAGTGATACCAATAGGTTGGTGCTAATGGATAGAAGAGATTTTAATAAATTAGGGGTTGGCTTAGATGATATGATTGAAGCTTATATTCAAACTGTTTTGTCAATGGTTGCTATTGATAATATGGCGCAAACCCTAGTTAATAAAAACGGTAAATTTAGAATGCGTTTGTTCAAGAGTTTAAATAATGACCCTGGATTGATTAATGAAATTTTTACTAATGAAAAAGCTTAAATTATTAGTCTTAACAGATCATAGCAATCATAGCGCTGAAAATTCTTTGTACACTTTAGTGCAGTTCATGCGGCTACATCCAAACTGCGAACAAGTGGATGTAGCCACTAGAGGGAATGAGTTGAATGGCTTTTTCTTTAATAAGTTTATTCCTAAAAACATCTTCGTAACTAAAGTAGATAGACATTTTGCTTTTTCTTCAAATGGGGATGCTTTTAAAACTAATCTACGAAGGTCTTTTTTGAAAGATTATGATGCGGTTTGGTTAAGAATGCCACCACCATTATCTAGTGATTTTCTAGCTTTTCTAACTCAGGCTTTTCCGAATCAATTAATTATCAATAATCCTACTGGAATATACGAGACTGGAAGTAAAGCTTTTTTACTCAACTTTAAAGATTCGTGTCCTCCGATGTCTATTTGTACGACTATTGAGTCTATTAGGGATTTCAAGAAGCAATTTTCTATTGTCTTAAAGCCGTATAGAGATTATGGTGGAAAGGGGATTATCAGAATAGATGGAGATACTGTTTGGGATGGTGGTGTAAAAATGACTTTTAAGGCATTTACAAACCAGTATAAAGAAAAATCAATTCCATATTTAGGCGTAAAATTCTTAAAGAACGTTGAACAGGGAGATAAGCGGATTGTAGTAGTAGATGGAAAAATTATGGGCGCCTCTTTGCGTTTACCAGCCAAAGGTTCATGGATATGCAATGTCGCCCAAGGTGGCACATCAAATATGGCCAAGGTGTCAGAAGAAGAAGAAACGATTATTCAAAAAATAAACCCCATTTTATCAAAAATGGGCATCGTAATGTATGGGGTTGATACCTTAGTAGACGATAATGGCAAACGGGTGTTATCTGAAATTAATACGACCAGTATTGGTGGTTTACCACAAATTGCTAGAATGGAAGGAAAACCTTTAGTCAAGCTGGCAACTGACTTGATTTGGGATTATATCATCAAAAAAATAAAAATACTTAATGCAATTACAGACTGATCAAATAGTTCCTGTTATTACGACCCTGAATATAGAAGATGTACCGAAAGGAACAATTAGTCGGTATTGGCTCAACTTAGTAACAGATGGAATGGGGCAACCTGTGCAGATTCCAATTATTGTTGCTAGAGGGCATCAAGATGGAAAAGTTCTTGGACTAACGGCTGCAGTTCATGGCAATGAATTGAATGGAATTCCTGTTATTCAGCGAATTTTTAAAGAGATTGATATCAATGAATTAAAAGGAACAATAGTCGGCGTGCCCGTTGTGAATGTTCCTTCTTTTCAGCGAAAAAAACGGCGGTTCATTGATGGAACAGATTTGAATCATATTATGCCTGGTAAGTCCAATGGTACCGTTAGCCAAATATATGCGCATCGTGTAGTCACTCGTCTTATCAATCAATTCGATTACTTAATGGATTTGCATACGGCTAGTGTTGGTAGAATTAATTCCTATTATATTCGAGCGGATATGAGCGATCCCATAGTTAATAAAATGGCACGTTTACAAAATGCTCAAATAATTGTACATAACCCTCCAAGTGATGGTACGCTGCGAGGTACGGCTAATGAAATGAATATTCCTGCAATTACCTTAGAAGTCGGAAATCCCAATACTTTTCAGAAAGGAATGATTCGAGAAGGATTAACAGGTATTCACAATGTTTTAGGTTATTTAGACATGATAGATTGTGAGATTGATGAAGGAGACGATGATACTGTCTTATGTGATAAATCTTATTGGATTTATACGGACACAGGTGGCATACTAACCGTTCATCCTAAAGTAACCGAATTGGTCAAAAAAGGTCAGGTCATTGCTACTATGCGTAATATTTTTGGAGATTTAATGCAAGAATATTTAGCACCAGAAGATGGAGTAGTGATAGGAAAAAGTGTGAGCCCAGTTAATCAGACTGGCGGGCGGATTTTGCATTTTGGAATATTGAAGGATGAGTAAGTAGTCGGACAGTTTCTAATAGATAGAGTTAAATAAGGTAGAGTATCAAAGTTGTTGATTTATTTCACGCAGCGTTCGCAAAGCCCGCAGAGGCTAATAGGAACGCCGTTTTTCTTCTGCGATCTCTGCGTGAGGAAACACGTTTAACACTAGGGGAGAGGAGGCTTTCATATTATCTGACACTTCACTATTCCATGATTTTATTTGGAGTAAGCATTCGTAACAATATGACTCTAGACAAAACCTTTTCCTATTCTAAAATAAGTAATATTAGCCACAAATATCTCCTCAGGTCTGGTTAACAGATAGCAAAGTCATTTAGAACGATGTTGTTGTGAAGCTGTAGCTTCTTCATAATAAGTTCATTATTTCTAAAACAGGTTGGTGGTAAAGTGATTCTGGTTTGTTTTACTTAACATAATATATATTATGAGTAATTTAAAATTGCTGGTTTATATATTTCACGCAGCGTTCGCAAAGATTAGTGGTTCAGGACTTCTTAGAGGGAAAAAGGGCAGGTTAAAATGGCTAATTTATTCTTACTCTTTGCCTAAATCTCCTCTTTGCATAAAGGAGCGTAGCTTCGGCCCTGTATAATTGACACTTACTTTGCGATCATTTTGTGATCAATGCTTAGATGGAT
>JALZWC010000222.1 GCA_023300255.1 Saprospiraceae bacterium
CCTGATGTAGTAGGAATATCTGTACCGGATGGAACTATATTATATGAAGTATGTTTTACGGTACTTGCTTCAGGTACACAAGAGATTTCATTTGGAACTTCTCCTGTACCAATAGAGGTGGTTGATAGCGGTGGTAATGCAATAGAAGATATTCCAAATTGTCCAGCTACTGTGAATTTTGATACAGGCGGCGGCGGCAATACAGGTGGTGGTAATACAGGCGGTGGTGGAACAACAATGAGTTGTACACCTCCTGCATCAGGTTTTGCTTTAATTGGTTCAGCCGAAGCAGGTGATGTGGGGGATGTCGTATGCGTACAAATTACCGCACAAGATTTTGATGATGTTTTAAGTATGCAATATAGCATGAGTTGGGACCCAGCTGTGCTACGATATAGTGATGTACAAAATATTAATTTACCAGGCCTTAATGGAGCTATTAATGGTCCAACCCCCTCAGGCACATTGAACCCTGGATTTCTAGGAGTTGCTTGGACAGACCCTGATGTAGTAGGAATATCTGTACCTGATGGAACCATACTTTATGAAGTATGTTTTACCGTGCTTGCTGGTGGAGAACAAGTAATTTCATTTGGAGCTTCTCCAGTACCAATAGAGGTGGTCGATAGCGGTGGTAATGCCTTAGAAGAAATTCCAAATTGTCCAGCTACAGTAAATTCTGATTCAGTCGATCCTGTTGATCCCGTCGATCCCGTCGATCCAGTTGATCCAGTCGATCCCGTTGATCCAGTCGATCCCGTCGATCCTGTAACATGTACTCCTCCAGCATCTGGATTTGCTGTTTTAGGATCAGCTGTTACAGGAAATGTTGGAGATGTTGTTTGTGTTGAAGTTACTACTCAAGAGTTTAATAATATAGTAGGGATGCAATACAGTATGAATTGGGATCCCACTGTTTTACAATATGCGAATGTTCAAGGATTTAATTTAAGTGGTGTTGGTGAGGCTAATTTTAGTAATCAAAATCCAGGAGAGTTACGCTTCGTATGGACAGATCCTAATGTTACGGGAATAACTGTTGCAGATGCAACAGCTTTATATGAAGTATGTTTTACTATATTAAGTAATGGAACCTCTGAAATAGATTTTACAGGAATGCCTACTCCTATAGAAGTAACAGATGGAAATGGTATGGAAGTTACTTTCCAAAGTTGTGCTGGAGTCGTTAGTCAACCTAGTCCTCCAGTTGGCGGTAGTGCATTTGCAGTAATTGCTACAGACCAAATGGCTACTCCAGGCACTAATGTTTGTATCCCAATAACAGTCAATGACTTTACGAATATTGTAAGTATGCAATATAGTATGAATTGGGATCCAGCTATCTTAACTTATACTGAAGCCCAGAATTTTGATTTATTAGGCCTAAGTTCTTCTAACTTTAATAGTACAATGGCTGGTAGTTTAGGGATTACATGGACAGATCCTAATGTTGCAGGCCTTAGTGTTGCAGATGGAACAGCCATTTATGAAGTATGTTTTGATGTAAATGCAAATGCCAATTTAGGTACGTCCTCTTTTAGTTTTGGAGGTAGTCCTGTTCCAATAGAAATTAGTGATGGAGACGGTAATACGATTATGTTTAGTAGTGATGATGCTACTATTACTATTGAAGCCAATCCAGCTGATCCTGTTGGTGTCACCGTAACTAGTGTTGCAGGTGAACCAGGAGATATTGTTTGTGTACCAGTTAATGTAAATAACTTTGATAGTGTATTAGGCTTTCAGTTTTCTATGAATTGGGATCCAACTGTTCTGATGTATAGCAGTACTGGCAACTACGGTCTGCCAGGATTGGCTGCTGGACAGTTTGGTACCCAAGGAACAAATAATGGTGTATTAACATTTGCTTGGATTGATAATAGCACTCAAGGAATCTCTTTATTGGATGGTTCTACGATATTTGAAGCTTGTTTTGAAGTAATTGGTGCAGCAGGTTCTAGTTCTGGTATTTCTATTGGCAATACTCCAACTACTATAGAAGTCACTACAATTGGGGGTAACGGTTCTGTTGCTACTCCAGTTGGAGGTATTTTCACCGTTAATACTCCAGTAGATATTTGTCCTGCAGTTAATCCAGGAGTCGCTCAAATAACTAATATTAGTTGTAATGGATCAAACGACGGAAGGATTCTTTTAAGTCCTTCTGGTGGAGATAATGTATTTACGTATACATGGAGTGATCCTAGTATTGGAAATACTGGTAATCCCACAGGTTTAAGTGCAGGAGTGTATAGCGTAACTATATCCAGTTGTGGTGGACAAGAGGTGCTTAGTAATATGCCTTCTATAACTATTACAGAACCAGGCGCCATTGTGGTAGCTACACAAGTTCAAGATGCTAATTGTGAGCCTAATGGAATTATAAACGTACAAGTTTCAGGCGGTCAACAGCCTTATACTTATACTTGGAATGTCAATACTTTATTACCTGCAAATAGACCAACAAATGCACCTGCAGGAACTTATAACTTAACTGTTAGAGATGCGAATGGTTGTGCGACTGTAACCAACGGCATTGTTGTTGGACAATCTGCAACGGGTGCTTTAGCTGTTACTGCAGATGTTGTGAATGCAACTTGTTCTGGTAGAGGAGATGGTCAGGTAAACTTATCAGTCAATGGAAGTTTAACAGGCTTAGTGTGTAATTGGGGAGGAACAAACGGAATTTTCGGTTGTGCGCCAATGAATGTGCCAGCAGGAACCTACACGGTTAATGTAAGTGCAGCAGGAGGATGTACGACGCCGGTAACACTAGTCGTAGGTAATCAAAAAGTAGTAAATGCTTCTGCTTCCGTTACTCCTGATAATTGTGCAAGTAATGATGGAGGTATTGAAATCCGACCAAATGGTGGTATGGAACCTTATTTTTATAGCTGGAGAGGTACTGCCTCTATTCCTAATACAGATATGGCAATGAATCTTCCTAAGGGAGATTATATGGTGACGATAACAGATGCTAGTTCTTGTACTTTTGCAATTGAGAATATTGTAGTACCAGGAGTAGATGCTCCAGTAGCTATCACGCCTATTGCTCAGAATAATACCGAATGCGAAGGAGATCCAACGGGTTCTATAGCGGTTAATGTTACTGGAGGAACAATGCCTTTCTCGTATCAATGGGAAACAGTTGATGGTGATCCTGTACCAGGTGGTAATACATCTGTTGTTAATAATCTGTCAGCAGATGTCTATGCTTTAACCGTAACAGATGTGAATGGCTGTACGAGACGACAATCGTATACGATTGCTGCTAACTCTAGCCTAGATGCTACGGTTACTACAACTGGAATCTTTCCTAATGTAGCAGGTACAGCTAGTGTTACAGGTAATAATCCACCTTTCACTTATATTTGGTGTAATGGAGATAGTACGATGACTGCTTCTAATCTTCCAGTAGGTATTTGTAATTTAATGATTATAGATAATTTAGGTTGTTCTGTTATTAGAACGATTGAAGTCGAATCTAAAGTTCTAGAAGTAAGTGTCATTGAGTCCAGTAGTATCTCTTGTGCAGGAGAGTCAGATGGTATTCTACAAGCAGAACCCAATGGAGGAGGTAATCAACCATATACGTATGAGTGGAGTAATGGCGCTACTAGTCAAGTGATTGTTAATTTAAGTCCAGGTAATTATGACTTAACTATTACAGATGCAACCAATAATACTTCTACTCAAACTTATAATTTACAAGCACCTGTACCAATTAATATTGCAACTACAGCGAATGTGGACGCTTGTATAGATAATGATGGAAGTATTGAAATAGGAATCAGCGGTGGAACGGCACCTTATAGTATTGCCTGGTCTACCGGAGCTATAAATACCACTCAAATAGATAGCATAAGAGCAGGGGAGTATGGAGTGATTATTACAGATGCAAGAGACTGTACTGCCTCTGCAACACTTACTAATAATTCAGATCCTACATGTGTAAAGTGCTATACTGGCTTAGAAGTAATAACGCCAAATGAAGATGGCAGGAACGATGCCTTCCGATTAAACTGCGCTAATCAAGCTAAAGGAAATGTCTTAAGAATATTCAATCGTTGGGGAGAAATGGTTTACCAGGCAGAAGGATATTCTTGTACATTGGGTACAGAAGATGATTGTTGGAAAGGTCAGAATTTAAGTAATCGAGATTTACCTAAAGGAGGATACTTCTGGGTATTCGAATTTGAGGAAGGAGACGGAAAAGTTCAACGTATTAGAGACCACGTTACTATATTGAGAGAGTAATATTTTAGAAGTCAGAAGTCAGAAGTCAGAAGTCAGAACTTCTGTACAGAAAAAACAAAACAAAGTATTTTCCCAAGAACATAATTATTTTGTAATGAAAAAACTTATACTACTAGTAAGCATTTTATTCGTTATACATTTTAAGGCCACCGCTCAAGAACAATCTGTTTTTACGCATTATCAGGTTAATCCAGTTTTGATTAATCCAGCTGCTGCAGGGTTTAGTGGTTCGCATGAAATATATGCTAATTTAAAGAATCAGTGGGTGGACTTTCCAGGAGCACCCAAAACTTATGCTTTATCTTATCATGGTCCTGTTGCCAAAACATTTGGATTAGGAGCAACGCTCTATAAAGAAGATATAGCTTCTCTAAATAGGACAAGAGCAGTCATTAATTATGCCTTTCGATATAAAGTAGAAAAACTAAAATTTGGTTTTGGATTTACTACAGAATATAGTCAATGGTCTATAGATAATGACGTCTTAAGTAATTCACTATATGATCCGGGAGATGAGACGGTCGACAACGGAATAGATGGGATCAGTAGCTTTGATGCATCAATCGGTTTGTATGGATTGTTTAATGAAAAAACCTACATAGGCATTGCTTTCCCTAATATCATTATGGCTCGATTAGATGGTTCTCAAGAACCAGATATTGAGGAGCTAAATGATGGAGGCTATTACATGTTCAATGTAGGACATAAAATAGACGTTACCGAAGGGGTACAAATAGAACCTTCTTTATTGTTAAGAAAAGTCAGAAATGTTCCTTTTACAGCAGATCTTTCTATAAAAGGTTTGTTTATGGATGAACGATTGGTTGGAGGATTGACCTATAGAACTGGTCCTGGGGAATCCTTGATCGTTTTAATTGGTACAAAGCAACAACAATTTTCTTTCTATTATTCTTTTGATGTGTCTTTCCAAAATTTCCAAAGTTATAATAATGGGGCGCATGAGTTAACTGTTGGTTTCAGAATTCCTGCGAAGGATAGAAGTAGTGTCCAAGAAGGGACGATAGAACAAATGACGAAGTAAATTTTATATTAATAATTATTAAAGAGTTATAAGTCTAATGATAATACTGTTAATTAGTAGTATCTTTAGACATCAAAATTAAAAGTATAGTTTTTCTATATAAGATGTAAGATGTCCTTTAACAATTGGTTTTTGGGATGGCCCCTTTCTTTTGAAAGGGGCTTCTCTTTTTTAGAAAAGTAGAGAGAATTGTTACAAATTATAAATGGGAAACTGCAAATAATGGCTATGGATTTATTTTGAGTGTGTAAAGAATTGAGGGAACATATATATTAAGGCAAAAAGTGAGAATAAATTAGTCGTTTTAAGCTAGTCATTTTTTACTCTAAGGAGTTCTGAAAAACTAAGCATAGCTGGGCTACGGTTCTTTTTTCAGGACTTCTTAGAGGGAAAAAGG
>JALZWC010000223.1 GCA_023300255.1 Saprospiraceae bacterium
AAAAATACTTCTATAGAACAACTATACAAGGATTTTTTAAAGAAAAGTAAGACCAAAATAATCTACCCAAGAATCTAAACTTATTTCTACATCATTCCTAAGAACAATCAAACAATCACGCAATCAAACAATCCTTTTTTACTACTCATTTGCATTATTGCAAAATAATTTTAGATGAATAAATTTGTCCACTACTGGAAGTAGCTTTCATTAAATAAAGACCTCTAGCTTGCGTAGATAAATCAAGTTGGAGGGTATCTTTTATATTTTTGTTGAAGGTTTGAACAAGTTGTCCCGACACATCATAAATTTCTAAACTGGTAAAATCATCTAACCCTTCGATACGGATTAAGCCCGATTGACTTGGGTTTGGATATATCTTTAAAGGACTCTTTATTATTTCGTTGACAGCTGTTGTAAATACACCAAAGAAATCATTGATGATATTAATTCCGTTTTTTACAATATACTGTCGAGGTTCAGGTGTCTCATTCTCCCAATCTGCGCCAACCCGATAATTATAATCGATAATGCTGCCCGCAGTTTGTTTGAAAAGGGTATCTGAATATAGTTCCTCAGAGTTATTGTTATTCATTATAGAACCATCCGCCCAATCGTTATCAATCCCCATTAAATAAACGGCTTCACTTGCGCCATTGATCTGGACATTAAAAATGACTGCTAGATTTTCGATTCCATAATTGATATCTCCTGTTAAATTTCGATTTGCGATAGAAAAATTGAGTACAATATTTTCACTAAGGAGAGAATCTGTTGCTAAAGTAGTCGGCACTAAAGTTAAAGTAGTCACTCCTGTATTGGGATCTTCACTACGAATAGTGTCAACTAACTGTTGTTCTTTTTGTAATACAATGTCCCAAGAATAATCGTCTGCTACTAAAGATAAATAGTGCGACCAAATATGGTCATTCGCTACTGCATCGCCATTGGTCCCATCATCAAACATTGGGATAGCCGCTGCTCTCCAAGAACCTTTTAAAAAAATATTTTCTAGGCTTTCTGTACCGTCTTCAAAAGTAATAATTACATCCGTTCGATCAACAGAAATTTGATTTAAGACCGCTAATTTATTGCTTTTTGCAAGCGTGCCGCCATATAAGCCATGTATTTTGCCTTCTTCATAGGCAAGGCTAATGTTTTCTAGAGTATCTACAATACCTTCTGTCAAAGTTAGTAAAACATTTTTAGAAATAGAAGCGTCTACTTCGCCAGGCACCAAGGTTATAGAAGCTACTTCATAATCCGTATCACCTTCTATCAAAAAAGTGCTTTCTGTTAAAGAGTTTTCATTAATGAATTGGTCAAAGTTGACTATAATTCCTGTACCATCTAAGGTAGTAGCAGCTGCTAAAATTTGTGGGGTAGCACGTACTCGATTGTCTATTGGTAGGTCTGTAAGTGCTTCCATTAGTCCACCATTTTGGTCAATGATTGCACCCTCTGAAAAGGATAAACTTACAGATGTTCCCTGCATCACAGGACTAGCTAATTCAATTCTTACTAATTTATCTATTCTACCCATTACTTCCGCACCGATAACTGAAATGGCTGCTCCATCAGCTGTAATTGTAATGTTTTGGTAGCCTGCTAAGTCCGTTGTAGACATGGGTTTAGAAAAATACAATTCAATAAATTGACCATTATAAGCCGTAACTGTTCTTTCTATGACAGGCGGCACAGGTGCTGAAACGAGATTGATTCCTTTAGTGAAAACTTCTCCGTAATTGCCATTGGTATCGTAAGCTTTTACATAGTCATTGGTAATTCTAACTTTATATTCCGCATAATCTGTTTCCTTTATATTATCAATGACAAAGGTTTTGTTAGTCTTCCCAAATCGACTGATGCCATTTTTAGTCCATTGGTACGTGATGAAGTCTTCTTGATTACCTGCATCATTACAGACCATTTCTATGGAAGAACCAAGTGGGGCGACAATTTCTTGCTTATCGCCTACATCAAACATATCTCGCATCTCTATAAAGAACTCCCCATTATTAGGAGAAAGGGTAAAATAATAATCAATAATTCGTTCTAAGAGTGCATAAGAATATCTAGAATTATATAACCAGTTTGTACCTTCTTGTTTTCTCAAAGTAGCCTCGTCTAAAAAATCAAAATTGGGGATATAATCAAAATTATTATACCGCAAATTCAATTTACGCATGTCTGTACAATTGCGTAAGGCTTCTGATACGTCACCATCAAACCAGCAAGCTTCGGGATCTAATTCTTGTAGGGTGGGGTGGTATATTTCATCGGGCATTAGTTCATCTCTAAACCCATCATTTCCATTGACTCTAAACCGTTCCAATGCAGTTAGTAAACCCACCTCTCTAGGAACATATCCCTTTAATTGATTTTGTCCATCTGTTCGCCGACCGACAACGGGCCATAACAAAGTTACCCGATAAGTAGAATCTGCAGAATTGAGAATGGCTCTCTTTTCTACTGTTACTCCAAACCAATCTTTGGCGGGTCCATCGAACCAATTATTAAATTTCCCATCGTATCTTTCTTGCCATTCAGAGGTCAAATCATCAAAGCCAAAACCAGGTTGATTAGAAGTCCAATTAGGGCCATCGGTGGCCCAATAAAAGGCAACTAAAGCTAGAGAATCTTGTTCTGCTAATTTGTAATCTGCTTGTGCTGATAGGGTAGTCGTTCCTGTTAGAAACAGAGTACCAATGAAAAGGAAAGTTATTATTTTATTTTTTTTCATTGTCTTAATTTGTATAAAGGTAGCTTAGACCTCTGGTCTGAGCAGCTGAAATGATCTGCTCAGACCAGAGGTCTAAGCTACGAATAGGTTTACTCCTGCACTACAATATCGCATTCTAACACAAAGGCAACTCCATCATATCTAGATACGGAACCAGGATGTAAACCAGTCACTTTTAATAGCCCTGTTTTCAAGGAATTAACTGCATTCAAATCAGTGACAAATCCTATGACATCTCCGACCTTTAGGTTGTCAACATGAGTTGCACCTGTCTTTAAAAGTTCTTCTTCTTCTGTTAGTTGTATTAAAGTGGAAGGGGTGATGTCCGCAATATCTATCTCTACCGATTCTGGTAATTTTTTAAATCTAGTACTATTGTTTATGGCTAATTCAAGAAAGATTCGACTAGAGACTGGTGCTGCTAGTATAGCATTATTTTGATCTCTATCGAAGTAAAATGCCAGATCAATTTTTTCTTGTACGGCTACATTTTCTTCCGTAAATGGGCTGTAATTAGTTTTTATATCTTGATATACTACCCCGTCAATACTAGAGAAAGCATCATAAAAATCGTTGTCTTTGGCGAATAATTCTCGGTTGGTATAGGTCTTAATATTAGGTACGACGCTAATTGTTTTTTCAACACTTACTTTGCCGTTATCGTCAATAATGGTAAAAGTTAATCTAGTTCTACTAATGTCCGCTGGGATGATGTAGTCATAACGAACGGTAAAGGATTGTACATCTTTTTGTATCGTTCCAAAAATATGATCTATAAAAGGATCGTCAAATTCGGTGGAATTAACATTAAAGCCAGATCCATTTTTTCCTTCATTGGAGGATTGGACAATCAATGATTTAATATTGGTATTGGCACTTGCTGTAATTCGGTAACTCACCATTTCTTCTGCTGCGCCATTTTCACCTGTAATGGATTCAACGGATAAGTTCGAATCGGAGAGCGGGTATGTTATTTCAATACCTTCATCCACGAAATCTGAACAAGCAATTATCGTTGTTAGTAGGAATAGTAAAAAGAATATTCTATAGGAATGCTTTAGCATTGTTTATTACTTTTTTAAAGCTTGGAGTTTTTCTGTTTAAAATTACGGAGCTATTAAAACTAATTCAGCAAATCATAAATCATAGTTCATACATCATATATCCATCTAGTTTTTACGGAATAGATATATGATTCATGATGTATGATTTAAAATTTATGATTTTACCACCAAAACATAGTTTCCCAATTTTCATCATACCACTCTACAAAATTCGTCCCTGACCCCTCAATAGATTCAATTAAAGGATAGTCTATGTTATACACAGGTTCTTGAAAAGTAGGCATTTGTAAATCTCTTCCTGCTAAAATCCACATTCTCGCCTCATTTCGACTCTCGTCACTTTGAATAGGAATATCAAAACCACTTGATCGAGCACTCGATACATTATTTGGATTATTTGCCAATTCTGAATCAGAATAAGCCGCTCTACTTGGGAATTTGGAACCACTACCATTAGGACCAAAATTTTCTGAACCAGTAGAGGCCCGTAACTCAGGCAACATCGTTCGTCTATGGTCAAAATAAGGTTCTAAGCCAAGTAGAAAAGAAGCAATCCATTTTTGTTCGGCAATCAAGGTTAATTTATCTCTTCCCCCATTATAAGCTACGGATGCCTGATTTAGGTAGTCATTTAAACTACCAAACCCTTCATTACTATAAGCACCTTGATAGGCATCAGAGTTAAAGGAGGCTTCGTAAAAATCAATAGAAGCTTGGACACCATTTTCATAATGTTGTTGAGCAACTCCTCCAATAAAACCTTTTTCTACAGCCTCTGCTAGAAAAAATTCTTGTTCTGCATACAGAGCAATCAAAGTCGGTGTAGCAGCAGTTTCAGGTAATGTTTGTCCAGTTGCATCTTCTGTTCTAAAAAAATCACCTAAAGCAGAAGCAAAAGGAAATCCACCATTCCAAAGAGCCGCATGAGCGTTATCTGTTGTGATACCATATATTTGACCAGCGTATTTAACAGAGCCTGGATTGCTGGGTAAAACGTTTTTCGTTGGATCCGTATGGACTTCTCGAACAGGTTTAGCCATAATCGGTAGGCGTGGATCTTTTAATGAAATGAGTCTTTCTATAAAGATATTACTAAAAGGAGCCTCCTCTATTTTTGCTTTACTTAAAGTAAATAAAACGGATGGGCGTTCAATCTCATCATTTTTAAAAGTGGCATTATCTTCATTAGATTCCATGATAGGATAAGCCTCCGGATCATTGATTATTTCGTTCAAAATCGTTCGAGCAGCTGCTGGGTCTGCATCTGACATATACATCGCTAATCGAATACGCAAGGTATTCGAGAATTTCTTCCATTTCAAAATGTCACCTCCAAATACTAAATCACTTCCTGCATCAATCGGCACTTCCTGACGATCTAATGATTCGCCCGCTACCTTTAATTTTTCTAATAAAGCTGGATAAATGACAGACTGTTCGTCATAATTACTCAATAATGGCGGGTCGTCTGAAATAGGATCAAAATAAGGAATATCTCCATACAAATTAGTGATCATAGAAAAAGTATAACTTTCCCAAATATCAGCAATCGCTTGGTATCGAATATCATCTGCATTGATACCTGCATTTTTTAAATTTTTAATAACTCGGACCGCAGTATACATATTGACCCAATATTCTGAATCATCGAATGCATGCCAAGATTTATGTCGATTCCCTTGGCTTAAACTCTTTGTTTTTCCATGATATTCACAGACGGCTGGCATGACATTCCAAGCTAAATAATCAAATCCATCTACTGTTGCCCACAGCATAGGTACCATAAAAACAGATGGGTTTACATCGTTTTGATTGTCAGATTCTAGGACGCCATTAGGTGCATTGGGATTAATATTAATATCCTCGTCCCAAGTATCACAAGCACCTACGGTAAGTAGTAATAATATTAGGGGAACTTTTAATAATATATTTCTCATAAAGCTATTAGAATTTGGTTCTAATTGATTTTTTTGACTTATAAATTCTTCAAGAGCTAAGATGCCATAGATGGGCGGTAAAGGTGACGAAGCTACGCTCCTTAGGAAAAAGGACAGAAATCGGATAAATCTATAGACGGTGTCGGGGCGCTGCCCCTTTAATTGCAAAAAGGAGCGTAGCTTCGACTCTGTCTATAGCAACGAAATCTATAAAATACTGCAAAAAGGAGCGTAGCTTCGTCACCGTATGTCAACACTTAACCTATCTATATAGGTACCGTAGTTTTAAAAATTTGTAAGTCAATATAAAATTATCTAGAAACTAGAATTTCAAATTTAAATTAAAGGCAATATTCCTTAAGGAAGGCACACCTCCCTGATCGAAACCAGGTATCGCTCCTGCCGCATTATCTTCTGCAGTGCTAAAGGTTTCTGCATCTACATTAGGCACGTCTGTCCATACGGCTATATTTCTCATTACTATACCGACTTGAGCTGAACGCACCGATATTTTAGAGATTAATTTTTCAGGTAATTGATAGGCTAAACTCAATTCTCTTAATTTCAAATAGGTCGCATCATAAATTACCGCACCAGGGATTTCCGCATCCGACACATTTTCCCAAAATTGTTGCCCAGTTAATCCACCTGAACTTAAACCTGATTCTATCAAATCTTCTCTAGTTAACTTTCGAAATTCCCCTTCATCTAAAATCATTCCATCAGGTAAAATGTTTTCTCTTGGTGTTGGATTTCCATTAGCATCTGTCCCTCCTAATAAGGTAACTTCAGAGAGTCCTCGAATGTTTAAATTGAAATTGGTTCTAGAATAGAAAATGCCACCATAGCGAACATCCAACAAAAAGGAGAAACTGAAAGGACCATATTCAAATTGGTTGTACATAGAACCCATCCAATCAGGATTATAATTTCCTAATAGTTCTTTGGTTCCTCGCTGGGTATCTCCTGATTTGGTGAATAAGATTTCACCATTTGGTGCCGTTTGGAAGGTTTTTCCATATAATGCGCCTCGCCGTTCTCCTAATCTATCTTCAACAAATAAAAAGTTGGTCACTCCTCTGGACAAAAAGGCATCAGGATTCTCTCGGTCATATTCTTCCACTACTGAACGGTCTCGGGACCAGTTTAAAGTAGTATTCCATTTAAATTTATCTCTTTGGATAACTTTACCGTTTAACACCATTTCCCAACCAGTACTTCTAATTTTACCTGCATTTTTTAAAATAAAGTCAAATCCTGTCGTAGGAGAGACTTCTACACGTAAGATTTGATTGGAAGTAAGCGAATTATAATAGGTTAAATCTAAACCAATTCGATTTTTAAAAAAGCGAACATCTGTTCCAACCTCCCAGGCACTAGTGATTTCGGGTCTTAATTCAGGGTTAGCTTTGACATTACTTTGACTGATGGAGGCTAGCCCATTCTCTCCTTGTCCCCATAAAAATTCATTCTGTAGTTCATAAGGTTCTGTATCACTGCCGACTCTTGCTACGCCACCTCTTAATTTCAAAAAACTTATTGACCTCGGTAATTCTACTACTTCATGTACTAAGCCACTAAGGGTAAAGGATGGATAGAAGTAAGAATTATTATCTCTTGGTAAGGTACTCGACCAATCGTTTCTAGCCGTAACATCTAAGTATAAAAAATTTTTGTAAGCAAAATTTGCAAAGCCATAAAAGGAGTTTAATTTTTTTTCTTCGGTCTCATTATTGGTTCTAGGAAAAACTCTTCGATTCCCTATATTATAAACATCGGGGATTAATAGTTGACTGACTAAACTATTAGTAGAAGATTCATAAGTTTGTAAATGATTACCCCCAAATGAAATTATAGCATTCAAATCTTTGCCAAAATCTTGTTTATAGCGTAATAAAAAATCAGCATTTAGTTCTCGATTATTTGATTGTCCAGTACCATAAAAGCCAAAGCGTCTATCCGCGCTAGTTCTAATTTCATTAAAGTTAAGACCAGACCCAACAGTACTAAAAGCACCCCTTATATTTTCATCTCTAAAATTACGATTTTCACCGATTCTACCCATCAAGGATAATTTTTCGGTGATTTGATAATTGGCTGTTATATTGCCTAAGAAACGAGTGCTTTTAAAGGCGTTCCGATTTTCGTTTAGTACAAAATAAGGATTATTCTCACTATTTCTCCATTGCAATTGCTGCGTACCTTCCAAACCTGGGACCCAATAATCTTGTAAAGCTTGAACATCAATATTTCGGGGATATAAGCGCACATCAGCACTTTGATTATTATCACTTCTTTGATCAATTAACTTAGCATTCGCTCTAATTGTAAATTTGTCGCCAATATTCCAGCTACCCGTTAAATCCAATCGGTCGGCAGTTAAACCTGTATTTGGAATCACCCCTTTCTGCTGAATATTCGTATAGGACAAACGAAAACTACCTGCATCACTAGCACCGTATACCGCCACATTGTTATTGGCAATAAAACCCGTTTCGTAAAAATCGCTGACATTATCAGGATGAGCTACCCAAGGATCGTTACCTGTAAACTGTGGTCTTTCTATACCGTCAAACCTAGGTCCCCAATTGAGTCTAGAATCATCATTAGAAATAGAGCCATCAGGAAAAGTTCCATTATTACCATCAAAATATTGATATTGATTACCTGTTCCTTGTCCAAATTCATTTTGATAATCAGGTAAAATAAAAGGTCGTTGGGTCGCCAAACTTAAATTGACATCAACGCCAACTCGGTTTTTTTCGCCGCCTGCACCTGATTTAGTGGTAATCAAAATAACACCTGCTGCTGCTCTAGAACCATATAAAGCGGCCGCTGCTGGGCCTTTTAATACAGATATGGATGCTACATCATCCGATGCTACATCATTTGATCCTGCGGGAATACCATCAATTACGAAGAGTGGCCCATTATTTCCAGCTAAAGAGGTTTCCCCTCTGATGACGACTCTTGCGCCACCACCTCCTAAGCCACCACCTCCTTGGGTGATATTAACACCAGCTATTTTTCCAGATAAAGCATTAACGACATCTAACTCTTTTGTTTTTCCAATGGTTTCTCCATCTACTTCTTGTACGGAATAACCCAAAGATTTTTTCTCTCGTTTCATTCCTAATGCCGTTACGACTACTTCATCCATTAAAACGGAGGAAGACAACATTGACACATCAATTGTTGTCATTGTGCCAATAGGCATTTCTATTGTCTGAAAACTTATATAGCTAAAAACTAAAGTGTCTTCTGGTGTACCCTTAATTTCATAAGTGCCATCAAAATCAGAAATAGTTCCAAGGCTTTCTATATTTTTTAAATAAATGGATACACCCGGTAAACCTAGATTGTCTTCCGAACTCAACACGGTACCCTTTATAGTTTGGGTTTGTCCAAAAGCTAGGTTTAAAAAACAGAGCCCAATAATTGTAAATATCCACTTACTAATCTTAAATGCTGCCATAGTTCTCTTAAATTATATCAGGATGTGTCTTAGTTAAAATATTCATTTTTAACTATATTCAGCTTTTATCAAAATATTTAAATTGCCTAGTACTTTCAACACAAAAAACCATGTTTTCCTAAGGCAAAGAGTAAGAATAAATTAGCCATTTTAACCTGCCCTTTTTCCCTCTAAGAAGTCCTAAAAAAAGAACCGTAGCCCAAGCTATGCTTAGTTTTTCAGAATTCCTTAGAGTAAAAAATTACTAGCTTAAAACGACCAATTTATTTTCACTTTTTGCCTAAGAAATACTGCATGGATTTTTAAGTATGTAGGACATATTTATACGAATGTGAATATAATAATTATAATTGTAAAACAAAATTAAAAGTTATATTTTATTTGTTATTTGAAAGCATGATGACACTTCATTAATAAACCTTATTTTACTAAACCTTATTTTTTTGTAGCGTTCGGCTAAACACTAAAAACAATACACCACATAGCAACCATGCTGGCAAAGTCAAAAACGATAAAAATATACCTTGAGTAATAGAAAGAGTATAAAATAAACCAAAACTGATCGCCCAAGCTAATAGAACTGCCCAATTAAAAGATATGCCTGTTTTTTCTGCATAATTTTTGACTATATTAAATTGATCGGCAAAGAAATGTTCAAAAACGATAATAGCCCCAACGGGCGCAAGAATGAATCCATAAAGGGCTACAAAACCTAATAATTTCATCGCAAAGGCGGGGAATAATCCAGCGATGGTTGCAATCGTTCCTGCCAAAATAGTTACCCAAAAAGTAGAAGCTTTGGGCATAATTGCTTGAAAAGCCAAACCAGCACGATAGATAGTTGGATTAGCAGTTGTCCAACCTGCTAGTACGACTGCTATAATTCCAAAAAATCCAATCGCATTATAGGCCAAAGGACCGGGAGCAACAGGTGGTGCTTCGCCATTTGCTAAAAAAGCTTGTGCTTCGGGCGTTTTTACATAAACAGCATACAACAAAGCAGCAGCAATCCACGCCATATAATGCCCTACATACATACCTGCAGCCGTCATCCATCCTGAACTGGAATTCTTTGCAAATCTAAAAACAGAGAGATCAGACATGCCTATATGCATTGCTGCATTAGCAAACCAAGACCAGATGGCTACGTGCCAAAAAGTGTATTTTATCTGCCCTGGAAAAGGCTCGCTACCTTCTCCCCAAATATTCCAAAAATCACTAAAGCTATGGACTTCTAACTGAATAAGAGCCACAATACCACAAGCTAAAAACGCTAAAACTATAAATGGAGACATCCAGTTGGCTGCTTTTGAAACCATACTATATCCTTTGGAAGCTACTAGAGAAATAACAGCACCAACCAATAAGACGATGATTACCCACGTAGCGCTATTGGGCATCGTATCTGTTAACTTAGGCATTTCCATCTGAAACGGAATACCAATAGCGGTAGCTGAAACGGTAATCATCGCTCCTGCTAAAAAACAGAATAATATACCATTGGCTAGATTATAAAAAATCACTAAATTTTTCCCACAAATTTTTTCTAGTTGATAATAAAGGGTCAATCTATTTTTAACGGCTATTTCTGCAGTAAAGAATCGCCAAGATAAGACGGCCATTAAATTTCCAACAAATAAGCCGACTAATAAATCAAAAGCACTTACTCCAGCAGTTAAAAATAAGGGGCCAATCATAAATTCTGTACCTGCGGCGTGTTCTCCTGCATACATGCCGAGGAAGCTTTTCCAACCTTTTAATTTGGATTGGGGAACGGCTTGGCGTTCGTATTCTTCGGATTGGTTGTTTTGGTTTTCGTCTTGCATTGTTTGATTATTAATTTTGGACCTGTCTAGCCGCCAGGCAGGCACAGAGTACTCAGAGAAGACACAGAGTGCACAGAGAGAAAAATGCTGTGAATTACTTTGTTGAAGTTCTACTCTCGTATAAGATGTTGCGGTAAATCTGCTACATTTTCACAGCCTAACTGTTCCATAATTTGCTGAAACTGCGTTTTTAAAATTGACATCGTATGGTGTCCTCCTTCCTTTCCCAATGCCGCAACGCCATACATAAAAGATCGACCTAGAAAAGTAAAAGCAGCACCAGAGGCAAGCGTTCTTGCAATATCTGGACCAGACCTTATACCGCTATCCATCATGACTTTTATTTGGTCACCATATTTCTCAGCAATTGTCGTCAAGGGTTTTATGGTTGCCTGTCCAGCATCAAGTTGTCGACCACCATGATTAGAAACAATAATTCCATCTAGGCCTAATCGAATTGCCTTCTCTGTATCCTCTTCACTAGCCACCCCTTTCAATATTAATTTACCTTTCCACATATCCCGAATGGGTTTGATTTTTTCTTCATTCATTCGTCCAGTAAAGGTTTTATTCATAAACAGGCCTAAATGACGAAGACTCATCCCTTTAGGAATGTAAGGTTTCAAAGTCTTAAATTCGGGCTGTCCCGCTATTAAGGTATTGATGGCCCAGTTAGGACTACCTATAATTTGAAGCATATTAGAAAGGGTCATTTTGGGTGGAATCGCCAAACCATTTTTAATTTCCTTCGGTCGATATCCAAAAGTAGGCGTATCAGATAATATAACTAAAACGGGATATTCCGCTGCTGCTGCCCGCTGAATCAGCTTGTCTCTTAGTTCAATTTCTGTTGGGTGATATAATTGAAACCATGCTTTGCCTTCAGTAAGTTCGCCTACCGTCTCAATATCTGCTGTACCGACCGTACTTAAAATAAAAGGTAAATTATGTTGATGCGCTGCCTTTGCTAAAATTTCTGTAGCTCTAGGCCACATTAATCCTTGTAAGCCAATGGGAGCTACGCCGAAAGGGGCATCATAGGTATGACCAAATAATGTGGTCTGTAAGTTGGCCCCTTTATAATCTTTTAAATACCAAGGTTTCAATTCTAGTTTTCGAATATCAGTTGTATTCTTTTTTAAATTAATTTCCTGATTACAACCACCATCTAAGTATTCAAAAGCAAAACGTGGAATACGTTTCTTCGCTCGATTTTTCAAACCATCTATGGACGGGTAGTTTGGATTATAAGTTAACTTCATATTCGTTGGTTTTTCATAGCATATTGTTTTTCCAAAAAATCAGCTTTTATTTTTTTATTATTTACCACCATAGCTGCACCTAAAGCGGAGCCTAAAGGTGCTTTCGTCGTTTGTATTTTATACGTTCTAAAATGAATTAAAAGCAATTTAATAAAAAGGTCATTATCTGCAAAACCGCCATCAATATAGATTTTTTTAATTTTCGTACTTTGGATAGCTCTTTTAGCAAAAAATATTTGTTCGTTTACTAATTCTATCATTAATTGATGGTAGGCGATTTCATAGTTGGCAAATATTTTAAAATTTGTTTTAGTAGGTTGCTTTCTATTTAGAGACAGTGATTCAAAGGCAAAATTATTTTTAAGGCTTTTTTTTAATTGTTGAAATAGACTTGAATTAAAGGTGATTTTTTTTAATTCGGTTGTTGGTATTTTATAGTATTTTGATATTAGTTTTAGCTGTAGTTTATATTCATTTCCTAAGAACAAACGACTTGCCCTTACTGCCTGTCCATCAATTTGTAAATAATTTAAGCAATCTTTTTTTAAATCTTTTTTATTTAATAACTCCTTACTAAAAGGATTAAGGGCAATACTCCAAGTACCTGTAGATAATAATAAGAAGGGTTTTTGGTTGGCACTTAAATAGGGTAGTAGAGCGGCTGAACTATCGTGGATGCCTACACCGACCGTTATTTTTTTCTCGCCTATTTTGGTATTGATACTGGTATCAGTAGTTACAATGGGTGCTAATTTTTGATGAATATTTTCTTTATAAACCCAGTGATGATATTTTTTCTGCTCATAGTTCCAAAGACTAGTATGACAGCCAATACTGGTAAAATCACTTACTGGAATGCCCGTAAATAAATAACTTAAATATTGTGGAAAATGAAGCGAGTATTGAATTTTATTAAAAAAATTAGCTTGACTATGTTTCAACCAATATAATTGTAAACCAGAATTGAGCATGCCAGAAGGGGGAGAGGCGGTAGCTTGTGCAATGGTTAACTTCGAACCATAATTTTTGTGGAATTGGTTTAAAATTTTCTTAGGATAAGGTTTTAAATAATTATAAAAAAACTGCTAATATTCCAGGTTTTAGAAAAGGACATATCCCTATGGGGATGGTTAAAAAACAATACGGACAAGCAGTATTGATTGAAGAAGTAAACAAAATACTTCAAGAGGGATTGCACAAATTTCTGAATGATGAAAAATTAGATGTTTTAGGGAATCCTTTGCCAAAAAATGAAACAGAAATTAACTGGAATTCAGAAGACTTTACTTTTGAGTTCGATTTAGGACTTGCGCCTAAATTTGAAATTGATGTAAAGAAAAAAGCAGTGACTAATTATAAAGTTGTTGCTGATAAAGAAATGTTAGAAAACCAAGTAAAAACAATCCGCAAACAATATGGTAAATTAACATCTCAGGATGTAGTTGCTAAAGGTGTTGAAATTACGGGGACATTTACTAACGAGGATGCAGCTATTGATAAAAGCACAACAATAGAGCTTGAAGTGTTAAAAGGAAAGAGCCAGACTAAAGCCTTAATGGGTGCTAAGGTAGGTGATGTTGTAACGCTAAAAACAAAGGGAATGTTTGCTGAAGAAGTAGATAACCAAAAGTTTTTAGGAGTTGATCCTGTTGCGTCAAAAGGGCTTGACGTTGAGGTTGCTTTTAAAGTAGAAGAAGTGAATACACGTGAAATGGCTGATTTAGATCAAGAGCTTTTTGATAAACTTTTTGGTAAGGATGTTGTGTCTTCTGAAAACGAATTGAAAGAAAAAATTAAGCAAGATGCTGAGCAGCAATTTATGCAGCAAAGCGATCAGAAATTATTAAACGATGTTGTAGAATCTCTAATAGAGAATACAAAGTTTGATTTGCCAAAAGATTTCCTAGAAAGATGGATTCAAGTTTCTTCTGAAAAGCCAATGACGGCAGAAGAAGCTAAAGTTGAATTTGAAAGAAGTGAAAAAGGATTGCGTTATCAGTTAATAGAAGGTAAATTGCGTGCAGAACACAAACTACAAGTAACCTTTGAAGAGCTGAAAGCATATAGTCGTGAAATGATTAAAGGACAAATGGCTCAGTTTGGGCAAATGGATCCTAGCGATGAAGAATTAGATAGTATCGCAGCTAGAATTATGTCAAACCAAGATGAGGTAAAACGATTAAGCGAGCAGTTAAACACAAATAAATTATTACAGTTTTTTAAAGAAAACGCAAAATTAAAGACCAAGGAAGTTTCCTATGATAAATTCATTAAGGAAGCCTACGCATAAGTCTTTAAAATATTGACTATCTTTAGGGCGCTTTATTTAATTATAAAGCGCTTTTGCTATATAAAATGGAAAGTTATCGAGTTTATAAACGTAACTAAATATTAGATTTTAGTACACTATATAAAACTAGATGATTTTGGCGAAAGCCTCATAACATTAACTATTAAGAAGATTTAAAAAGGACTATGGATTACGGAAAAGAATTTAAAAATTACGCAATAAAAGATCAAGGAATAAGCAGCACGTACTACGACAAAATAATGAGTAGTATGTATCCTGTAGGCTTGACGCCTAATATTATTGAAGAGCGTCAGATGAATGCTGTTGCAATGGATGTTTTTTCTCGATTGATGATGGATAGAATTATCTTTCTAGGTACAGGGATAAATGATCAAGTAGCAAATATTGTTCAAGCTCAATTGCTTTTTTTGGAAAGTACTGATGCCTCTAAGGATATCCAGATTTACATCAACTCTCCTGGAGGAAGCGTATATGCAGGTCTTGGAATTTACGATACCATGCAATTTATAAAGCCTGATGTAGCGACAATTTGTACAGGAATGGCAGCATCCATGGGAGCAGTTTTATTGTGTGCAGGTGAGAAAGGTAAACGAAGTGGTTTAACCCACTCGAGAGTAATGATTCATCAGCCAATGGGTGGTGCACAAGGCCAAGCTAGTGATATAGAAATTACAGCGCGTGAAATCATTACATTAAAAGAAGAATTATATAAAATTATATCAAACCATTCAGGGCAGCCTTACGATAGGGTTTATGAAGATAGCGATAGAGATTACTGGATGAAGGCAGATCGTGCTAAAGAGTATGGTATGATTGACGAAATTTTAGCTCGAAATTAAACTATCGCTTACGCGAAAATGTTCATTATTTAAAATTTGTTTAATTTAAACATTGCTTATAATTCAGAATAAACTTCATCGACAAATGAGTTGTCAAACGGAGGGGTTTATTTTACTGAACTTATAATACATAATTAAAAAAAGATGGCGAAAGAAGTATTAGAATGTTCCTTTTGTGGGAGAAAAAAAGTAGACACCAGCCTTTTAATTGCGGGTCTAGATGCACATATTTGTGATCGATGTATAGAACAAGCTCATGGTATTGTTGTTGAAGAAGCAACACATTCTGGAGGAGAAGAGTTGAATAGTGAGTTGATGTTAAAAAAGCCGAAAAATATTAAAGCTTTTTTAGATGAATATGTTATTGGGCAAGAACATACAAAAAGAGTAATGTCAGTTGCTGTGTATAATCATTATAAAAGGCTATTGCAACCTAAATCAGATGATGATATTGATATTCAGAAAAGTAATATTATTATCGTAGGAGAAACAGGTACAGGTAAGACACTTGTTGCTAAAACAATTGCGCGTATGTTAAATGTACCTTTAGCTATTGTTGATGCAACTGTACTTACAGAGGCTGGATATGTAGGTGAAGATGTAGAGAGCATATTGACAAGATTACTTCAAGCAGCAGATTATAATCTAGAAAAAGCTCAAAACGGAATTGTATTTATTGATGAAATTGATAAAATTGCCCGTAAAAGTGATAACCCTTCTATTACTCGTGATGTAAGTGGTGAAGGAGTACAGCAAGCACTTCTCAAATTGTTAGAAGGTACAGTTGTTAATGTGCCGCCTAAAGGAGGTAGAAAACATCCAGATCAAAAGTTTATCGAAGTTAATACAGAGAATATATTGTTTATTGCAGGTGGAGCATTTGATGGAATTAACCGCCATATAGAAAAACGCTTAAATCTTCAAGCTGTAGGCTTTAGTGCATCGATGAAAGAGAATATGTTAGAGAAAGACCAAATGCTTCAATATATTATCCCAAAAGATTTAAAAGATTTTGGTTTAATTCCAGAAATTATAGGTCGTCTTCCTGTTCTTACGTATATGAATCCTTTAGACAAAGGGACTCTAAGAGCCATTTTAACAGAGCCAAAGAACGCTATTGTTAAACAGTATGTGAAGTTGTTCGAAATGGACGGAATTGAGCTAATTATTACTGTAGAGGCATTAGATTTTATAGTTGAGCAAGCTATTGTATATAAACTAGGAGCTAGAGGGTTAAGATCTCTATGTGAAGCAGTATTAACTGATGCTATGTTTGATCTTCCGGGAACTGAAACAACCGTATTAAAGGTCACCCAAGAATACGCTGAAGAGAAACTTAATAAGTCAACAATCAAAAAATTGAAAGCAGTCTCTTAATCTCTATATTAGACAGTACAAAAAAAAAGCCAAATATTATATTTGGCTTTTTTTTTGATTTAATTAAAAATATTAAAAA